>JAKJDA010000283.1:4017-4314 GCA_022706165.1 Candidatus Hydrogenedentota bacterium
GGCCCAGGGGCCGCCGTGACCGGGATCCAGCGCGATGACACGTCCCGAGAGAGGACTAGCGGGAGAGGGGGAACCGGAGGGCGCGGGACCGGCGGGAAGCGAAGGCGGCTTGATGGACGCGGGCTTTTCGGCGGTTTGGCATGCAGCGAGAAAGACGAGCGACAGCGCGATTGGCGAGGCGCGCAGCAAACGCAATTGGGTCGCCATGGCGTTGCTCCAAAAGTCATGGGCGATCATTGGCCCGAGAGTTTCTGGCGTTTACGTAGACATCCGTAAACGCCAACGTCGCCTTGAGCG
>JAKJDA010000284.1 GCA_022706165.1 Candidatus Hydrogenedentota bacterium
TGACCGCCGTGTTCACCGTGCCCGTCGTCACGATCTGCGCCGTAATGTTGCCGTCTTTGTTATCCTGCGCCGTCGCGCCCGCGTCCACGTACACGGCGTTCTGCAACACCGTCACCGGACTCGTCCCCAACAGCGTGATCACCGGAGGCGTCGTGTCAGGGGGTTCCACCACGTTCACCGTGCGCGTCACCGGAACCGCCGCGTTCCCAGATGCATCGCTGACGTTGTACGTAATTGTGTATGTGCCGATGGCGGCGGTGTTCACCGTGCCCGTCGCCACGATCTGCGCCGTAATGTTGCCGTCGTAGTTGTCCGAAGCGGTCGCGCCTGCGTCCGTATACGTCGCGCCAAGCAGAACGGTGACCGGGCTCGAACCCAACCGCGTAATCACCGGCTTGGTGGTGTCGACGACGTACACCGTCCGGCTGGCTTGCGCCGAATTGCCCGCGGTATCGCTCACGCTATATACAACGGAGTAGGTTCCTTTCACGTTCACGTTGACGCCATTGTTGACGCTGATGCGACTGGTGATGTTGCCGTCCACGTTGTCGGACGCCGTCGCGCCGGCATCGGTGTACGAGGTCTTGGCTTCGACGGTCGCCGGGTTGCTGCCCAGAATCGTGATGGTGGGCGGGGTCGTATCGGGATTGTAAGGATTGGCAAGCCAGTTCTGAATGACCTGCGCGTAGATGTTCTGCACCAGGACCGTGTAGCCCGCCGTACTCAGGTGGATCGCGTCACGGTTGCTGCTGGTGCCGCCCAAGGCGCCCATGGGCGTCGGGTAATCGGGGTTGCCGCCCGGATAGGGATTGTAGCCGCTGGCGATGGTGCCGGGCTTCGGCGCGCCGGCCGGGCTGTTTTTCCAATTCTGCATGAGGCCGAAGTTGGCCACGTACGCCACGCGCGCCGGGTTGGCCGCCGCAATCGCGCGCATTTCCATTCCCACTTCGATAAAGGCGTCGTTCAACTGACGCGGCGTGGGCGATCCCAGATATTGCCACAGCAGGAGGTCCATGGTGTCCTGCCAAATGGTGTCGGCCAAGTTGATGTAGTCATATCCTTGAATGACCACGCGGACGTTCGGCCGCTGTGCCAGACAGTAATTGACGACGGTCTGCATGTTGGCTTTGATCGTGGCCTTGCTCTGCGCCCAGGCCGCCGGGTCCATGCCATTGGTCCAGCCGCCGTTGCCTTGGCCCCACATATCGTTGCCGCTCAGACTGATGTATACGATGTCCACGGTCGGATTGGCGGCAAGAACAATGCCTATCTTATCCAACACGCCTTGGCCGCCCATGGGCGTATTCCATGGCGTGTTCGCGGCAAAGGCGGCGGCAGTGCTGCCTCCAATGGCGGTGTCGGCGCCCAAAACGCCCTGACCCGTCACGCTCTGCATGACGTTGCTTTCCCAAATCCCTCGGGCCCAACTGTCGCCCACCAGCAGGATGCGGTTCGCCGCGAAGGCGTTGACGGCTATGGTCATGCCCAACGTCAACGCCAACAAGACGCACGCCAACCGGGTAAGAGAATGAACTCGCATGAATTGTCCCTTTCTTACGTTAGACTTGCTTGATCACCAACGAAACGGGGCGCCATCCTGAAATCGAACAACGACCCGGAGCCCACACGAAAAGACGCGCCGCGTTTCGGCAACGACGTTTTCAACAAAGAACAAAAGAGGTAAGGGAAATCCACGATGGGCGCCGCGAAAGCGCAACGTTCGCGTTGCACCCGTGGCCTGTATGCGCGTTCCATCGCAGCCGTGATGGCATTCCGCGCGAGCCTATCCGCCATCGACATAGTACGAAGGCTCCTTGTCCTAACTTGGGCTTGTGGCATCCAAGGGAGACACTGAACAACAGGACAGCCTCGCCTTTCCGCGCGAATCCGGCGCCAACGCACCCGCGCGTCACTTTCGTCCTTCGCGAAACCGGTCACTGTCGCGTAAAGAAATGTCGTACAAGTATAGTAGCCGCCTCTCGCTTTTTTGTCAAGTAAAAAAGCCGTAAGACCGCAGCTCAGCACTTTCCTCACTCCACCGTGTGTAAAGTCCCGCCATGTGCCTTCTCACTATACGCAACGATACGTGTACGCAAATACCGTACCTGAACGATGGGAGAGGCGCCCTTTCCTCGCCAGAAACAAGGAACATCACGCTCCGCAGAAAAAGAGTCAGGAAGTTTTGCCATTATAAGTCTTTATTTTCGAAATATTTAGGAGCGACATTCAGCATTGCGAGCCGTTTTTCTGCTTCCCAAATCCGTAAACAGCAATGATCGGTAAAGACATTCGTGGCGCGCTTCTGTGCGCATCAAAAACACAATGGGTGATAACTAAAAAATCTTGATTGAATTATAATGATTCTATTTTGACAACTTATTTATCCGCACAGAATTCGTTTCGGCATCTAGGAGATTGGCCGCACGATTGCGCGTCAGGACTGCAGATCGTCGGCTTCTGGAAGGTGGCGCCGGACCTGGGCGACCAACTCGGCGGGGGTGAAGGGCTTGACAATCACAGTGGCGGCGCCGGCCTGGCGGCTTCGAGCGCGTGCATCGATGGAATGGGCGGAGGTCATGCAGAGGATGGGAATATTGCGGGTCATCGGGTTGGCTTTGATTTGCTGGCAGACTTCGTAGCCGCTGACCATGGGCATCATGATATCGAGCAAGATGATGTCGGGGCGCTCGTTTTCGGTCATGTCCATGGCGTTGATGCCGTCGTACGCAGTCAGGACGTCAAAGCCCTCGGCGCGCAGGAGCCGCGCGATGAATTCGACCAAGTCCGGCTCGTCGTCAACAACCAACACCTTCGCCTTGCCCACGATCACCTCCTCGTGCGCCGATCGTTCCGATCTCCTAGTGTAATATCGATGGTATGCATGCGGCCGCCGGAATTGGCGGCGTGAGGCGATCGGCGCGGCGCGGCGCGCAACGGCTTGGCGTTTTGGCGCGGCAGATCGGGCTGGGCCAAGGCGACGCCATGATCGATGAAGCCGGACTCGTGCACCACGTCCCGCACGACGACGCCTTCGAGGATTTGAGCGAGCGGGTCTTGGAACGATTCGTCGCGCATGAGTTGCACGCGCACGGAGGAACCTTCGGGCATTGCTTCGATCATGCGGATGCGCATGCCGTGCGGACTCATGTCCAACACGATGCCCTCGGCGCGGCGATCGGGATCGTCCGCAGGCCATACATGACACGGGCGAAACGATTCGTTTCGCCGCGAACGCCTCCGCCCCCGGCGCAGCGAACGCATGTCTCGTGAAAAGAACATCTCGTCGGGCATTGCCGTTTCCTCGGTTTTCATGCGGCGAAATCAAGATACACGAAGCCGCTCCGCTTTTCCATTCTCCCGATGGCGCTTTTCGCTGCGGGCTTTTGGGGAAGAAGGGATCGTCTTGCGGGGCGATCCGCGTGCCGGTTCTGCTACAATTCCGCGACACATGAGGGCGATGGCGTGAACGGCGCGACAGAACAGTGCAGGCCTTTTCGAAATGCGATCGGAACAGCGTTTCTGCTCGTGATCGCGTGCGTAGCGGGAGCGGCGCAGGAAACGCCCCGGAATCCGTGGGACGTGTTTGCCCGCGTGCGGCCGGTCTCGCCGCAAGGGGCGACGCCGTGGGCCAAGCCTTTGGCGGGCGGACCTATCCGGGCGTTGTGCATTGCGCCGCGGGCAGCGTTGCGCGACGCGTATGCGTTGGCCGAGCGCATGGATATGCGCCTCGATTGCGCGCCGCTGTGGGACGCCGCGCATCTCGGCTGCGACGAGCTGGTTCCGGAGGGGACTTTTCCTGGCGCGAGCGAACAGGAAACGCTTGCGACGTTGCGGGGCTTTTTGCGGCGCTCGTACGACGTGATTCTGGCGGGCAATTTCTCGTTCTCTCTTCTTCCGGAGGATGTGCAAGTCCGGTTGATCGAGGAAGTCGACGGCGGTGCGGGGCTCGTGCTGGCGTATCATCGCGAGGGGCTTCCCGAAACGCTTCGCGGTTTTTTGGAGGGGCTTGCGCCCGACGAGTCGGGGACGATTGCGGCGCGCGGCGCGGGCGAGGCCGCGACGCCGGAATGGGCGCAGGGCCTGCTGTTCTTGACGTGCGGGAAGGCCGGCAAAGGCCGTGTCGCTCAGCTTGAATACGGAGGCGAACGCCCGGCCACCCATTTCGTCCTGCCGCCGTTGTCGCAGCCGACGCTCGCGGAATGGACGCATTACGAAACCTACATCGGCATGGCGGCGCGAACCGTCTTGTGGGCGGCCGGTCGCGATCCGAGCGCGCGCATCGCCCGCATCGAGGCCGTCGCGCCCGCCGGACC
>JAKJDA010000285.1 GCA_022706165.1 Candidatus Hydrogenedentota bacterium
GCATAATTGCGAAAATGCTCTAGATGCTTGTGTCATCGGTACATATCCGTATTACAGCAGTCTATGGCATGACGCCCCTACGGCCAAAGGGAGTCGGCGGCTTTTCCGAATGCGTGTGTAGGACGAAAATGCGCAGCATATGGAGTATGCGGACTGAAAAGAACCGGAAGAATCCCGATTGCGTGGTGGCCGCAAGATCGGGCAGGCACAACGGATGGTGGTCTGCGGCGTCATGTTTCCATATGTTGGGCAACCGAGTTTTCAGGGAATACAGCACTTCGTTTTAGAAAAAAACCTTGCAATTAGCAGGGGATTTGCTATACTGACGATCAAGCAGTCAACACAAGGGGGCTTACAAGGAGGCAAGAAAAACGACAAAAAGAGCGAAATTTGTGTAGTGTGTCCGTATGAAAGTTACATGAGGGGGCGCTTGAGGCAAACCTGCAGTCAGCCTTGATTCGAGAGATTGATGGATGGTGTCAACGGCCTCAAGCAAAAGAACAAGAGGAAGAAGGAGTTCATCACAATGAAGAAGCGAGGCTTCACCCTGATTGAATTGCTGGTTGTTATCGCTATCATTGGTATCCTTGCCGCTATCCTGCTGCCGGCGTTGGCGCGTGCCCGCGAAGCGGCCCGTCGCGCGAGCTGCCAGAACAATCTGAAACAGTTCGGCATCGTGTTCAAGATGTATTCGGGCGAGAACAAAGATCGCTTCCCCACCAACAAGATTTGGGGATGCGAAGCGACCGAAGGCAACCCGATCGTTGACTTCATCCAGGTTTTCCCGGATTACTTGAATGATCCCGCGATTTCGTTGTGCCCGTCGTCGCCGGTTGGCACACGCGTCAACTTGGTGTACAACGCCGCCGATGAATTGGACAACATCGTTATCGACAACGTCGGCACCCTGAAGCCGACCGCCAGCAACCCGAACACCGAGTTCTATCCCTGCGAGCCGGATTCCGCGACGTGCAGCTATTTCTACACGGGCTGGCTGCTGGATCATGCCGGCGTGACGGATTATGCCGGCAACGACATGGCGGACCCGAAGATGATGGCGATCGGCGCGATGATGACTGAGTTCACGACCGTGCTGACCACCAATGACACGGCTCTGGCTCCGCCGCGTCCGAATGTAGACCAGGACATCAGCATCGACGTGTCGATGATCCCCGGCCTGGGCCTGAACACGATCACGTGCCACCGCATTCGTGAAGGCATCGAGCGCTTCTACATTACCGACATCAACAACCCGGCTGCTTCCAACAAGGCCCAGAGCGAAATCTCGCTGATGGCTGACTGGGTGAGCACGCAGCCGGCCGAGATGAACCACGTGCCGGGCGGCTGCAATGTGCTGTTCATGGACGGCCACGTTGAATACTTCCGCTACCCGGGCCGTTGGCCGGTGTCGAAGGCAATGGCCACGCTCCAGGGCATGTAATAGATGCATAACCCCGCTTGCCCATCATGGGAAGGCGGAGTGGAAAGGGGGCGAGCTTTCGGGCTCGCCCCCCCTTTTTTGCGCTAGCCCGCAAGGCAAGGAAGGGGACACAGACGCGTTCCGCTCCACGCGCCCACAAGCGGGCATGGATACGCGAACTCCGGTGTTATAAAGAGGCCGCAACGGCGTGCGGCGCGTTTCGCAAAGCGTTCGCTGGGACGCAACGATGCATGCGGCGCCGTGCGCAAACAGCATGGGGCAACACGGATGGAGTGCGTGTTCACGGGGTTTCGCAGCCTAATGGGGCGCGGGCTATGCGTGAATATCGCGCGCGGTTCGAAGGAGGAACAGACATGCCGACCTTTCGCGTAGCAGGCGTTCAGATGGCCGTATCGCCGGCGTTGGATGAAAACCTTCCGCGGATTCTCGACCATATCAAAACGATCGATGCCGACATTGTATTGTTCCCCGAGATGAGCCTGACGGGGTATCACGGCGATTTCAGCGATCAGGCGGCGCGCGCGGCGTGGCGCGCCGTGGCGACGGCCTGCCGCCAGCACTACCGCGCAGCGATCGTTGGAACCGGGTGCATGCAGGACGGAGCTACGTATATTCAGTCCCGGATATACGACGGGGAGGGGGAACTTCTCGGCACGCACGAAAAAATCGTGCCCACGTCGGGCGACCGGGATTTTTGCCAGCCGGGCCACGAATTGCGTCTCTTTGAATACCGCGGCATCCCGTTTGGGTGCCTTATCTGCAACGATATGTGGGTGACGCCGGGATGCGGACCGTACCCGGACCCGCGCCTCGCCTATCACCTGGGACGGAAAGGGGCGCGCATCATTTTTCACGCCGTGAACTCGGGGTCATCCGCTGTTCACGTCCCCTATCATGAGTCCAACCTGACCCTGCGCGCCATGGAAAGCCGTGTGTACATTGTCACGGCGAATGCGGCCGATCCCAACGGCCCGGTCAACTGCGCCACCGGCGTCGTTTCTCCAGAGGGCGAATGGCTTGTGCGCTGTCCCCGAGACGGCGACCAAACCTTCGCCTATGACCTTCCGATCGAATAGTCCGGCCTGTCCCGTTACTCCGAAGACTGCGGCACGGGTTTGGTAAGGGTTGCCATATCACGGACCGTTACGCCGGCGGGCGGCTCGTAGACAAAGCGGGCCGCATCCAAGGATGGATTGCGCTCGATGTTCCGCATGGTCATCCATCCAACGATGTTCTTGTCGGCCTGGAGCAATTCGGTGCGCAGGGGCATGCCGGTCTCCTTATCTACATAGACGCGTTGCACGGGAGCGATCTGCGACAAGGGAATGGCCGATTCGCCCGTACGTTCGTCCTTGGCCTCGATCACATAGACAGGCCTTCCTTCGATGACGGTGTCGGGCAAGAGCGACACCTTCCATCCCGGAGAATCGTATTGCTTGAGCATGTTGTCGCCAAAACCTCCCGCGAAACCGGTCGGGTCCAGGCTTTCGCGATGCCCTTTCAGCACGAAAGGCTGCGGGGCCGCGCCCGGGCTGCCGCCGGGAGGCGCAATGCGCATCTCGTCAAAACTATCCTCTCCGTCGAAGACATGCAGCACTTTGTTGGGCGTCGTGGCAGCGGGATCGGGCATGGCCTCGCCTTTGGGATAGACAAGGTTCTTCATCCCCATTTCAACGCGCACCTTGGGTTTGGCGTCAGACTTGAGGTATTCGAACGCGCCGGCCCCCATCATGATGCGATGTTCGTCGCAGTCGCACGGAAACGCCATGTACGTCTCCATGGAAGCGCGCAGCGAGTTCAACGAAGCCCACTGGGACTCCGCAAGGTCCAAAACCTTGCGCGCCTCCGGAGAAATCGCCGGGACGTCCGGCTTTTTCTCCGGAGCAGCGGGAACCGGCGCAGCCTCCGCCGGCGCGGCGGGAACCGGCGCAGCCGTCGTTCCCTCGGCAATGTTTTTTTCCGCCGGCGCTGGGGGCTTTTCGCTCGGCGTACATGCGGCAAAGGACAGCGTCAAGGCGAAACAAAGCCCCGCCGTCAGCGTCCATACAATGGTTTGCGTTTTGATCAGCATCGCACTTTCTCCCCTTGACGGCCAAAACCGTCCCTTGCATTTTATGCCAAGGTGTCTCAGGGCGGGCGGCGAAAGGGCCGCCGCACCCTGCGCACATTACCTTACCACACTCCGGCGCCACTTTGGGAGAAAAGACGGGGCAAGGCATCACATCAAAAGAGTCGCGCGAAGGACGCATGAGAATGGTCAGGAGCCGAAATGCGCGCGCAGGGCGTTGACGTAGGCGCGGGCAAATCGCTGGCGCCAGGCGGGATCGGCAAGACGTTCGCGATCGGTCGGATTGGTCAGGTTGGCGGCTTCAATGAGAACCTTGGTTGGAATGGCGTTGTTGCGCAACACGGCCGGCACGTACTGCACCCCCCCATTCTGCCGGATCGTTGTGCGGATGGGGTCGCCCACATCATGTCGTTTAATGCGCTCTCGGGCAAGCGCCCCCAGCACGGTTTCCGCGAAGTTGCGCGACAGCGCCTCGTCGCGCCGCCGTTCGCTTTGCGTAAAAACGACGCTCGGCCTCTCGCGCACCTCGGCAAAATCCCGATACAGGCCGGAGCTATAGTCTTTGCCGTCGTTTTTCGCTTGTTTCGCTCCGGGAATGTAGATCATGGCGCCCCGCAGTTTCTCATTGAACAGCGCGTCGCAATGAAAACTGGTGAACACGATTTTGCGCGGGTCCGTCCCTTTTTTCAGTTCCTTCCGATAGATGTCGTTTGCCAAGTGCCATCGCAGATTCACGGAAACCTTGGCGTCCTCATTCCGGTACGGCGGCGAGGTCAGCACCTCCTCGTCGGCGTCCGCC
>JAKJDA010000286.1 GCA_022706165.1 Candidatus Hydrogenedentota bacterium
GTGCACGCAAACGCGCAAGGGCACGCGAACGGCGTAGCCCCCGTCCGCCGTCAACGTGATGTCGCTGGCGTACTCGCCGGGCGCGGCATCCGGCGGCGTCTTGACGCGAATCCACAAGGGCTGGTTTTCGCCTGCCGCGATATCAAAAGGTTTATCGAGGGGCAACAGCGGGTCTGGCCACGGTCCAGGGGCGGAGGTATAGTCCGTAGGGAATACGATGTTCACGTATCCCACGCGCAACGCTTCGACGGAACCGTCCGGAAGACGCTTCTTGTCGGGACCGATCAACGGGCCGCAGGCAACCCGCACACCGGTTAGGGTGGATTGAGGCTTTATGACGAGTTGGGCCGCCTCGACTTCGTTCTGCGCCAAGGCGATGCGCATGGCCCTGCCGGCGCGGTTCGGCATGACGCGCGTCGGGGAAATTTTCCACCCTGATTCAGCCCACCACAGGCCGACGGGGGCGTCTGTTCGGGAGAGGCGTTCGCCGTAGGAGGCGTTGAATATTTCCGAAATCTGTATCTCGCAGGAAGATTGAAATACCGGTCCCAATTTAATGTCGAGGCGTTTCGACCCGACGGTTTGCAGTCGGTGGGACAAGGTCAGGGGATGAGCGCCCGGCTCCAACCGGATGCGTTGTTTGGCGGCGCGTTTTTCGCGTTTGTCTTGGGTGAATTCCACGATTGAGGCGGTGCTCGTCAGGGGTTTCCCTGTTTTGTTGTTCACGATGAAGGTAAGCGTTCCGGCTTCGCCTGGACGCAGGCGCATGGATTTCGGAAGCACTTCGAGGTTGGGGTCGGCGTGCGTGATCTGCATGTAGCTCGTGCTTCCTGCGGCGTGAACGGGGGGGCCGTCCACGCGGGCCTGGAAGAAATATCCTTCCACCCCGAAAGATCCGATGTCCGAGTCGTGGACGAGGGGTTCGCCGGTTTCGTCGCGCAGGCGCACCCACACCGTTTCCGCCGGCAGCAGCGCGTCTGGAATTGTCATCGGGTCTGTTTGGCGCGAGGCGAATTTTCCCAGCGGTTGCCAATGCTCGCCGTCCGCGCTGACATCGACTTCGAGTTCGCCTCGCACATGATAGGTGAGGGCAAGCGACAGTGTGGCCGATAGAAGGCGCCGCCCCCCTAAATGGTGCCGGAGCACTAGTTGGTCGCCCTTGCCGAATACGTAGCGCAGGGTATTGAACGAACAGTCCAGCAAGAAAACGGATCGGCTGTGATTGGACATGGTTTGGCGCAAGGGAAGGTTGCAATAGTACTGATTTCCTTCGATGCGTTCGCCGTCGCCGAGCGCAAGGCCGTTTACATCGGCGTATAGAGGAAGAATCCTATCGAGTCGCACATCGCTGAAGGCGAGGGAGCCGCTGGCGCGCCATTGGCCGAAACGTATCCACGCCTTGTCATCGTTCAGCGTGGCTGGCGTCAGGAAACGGTTGGTGCGGGATTTCCAAGGGGATCGGATGTCGACGTAGTCGACGTTGCAATACGCGGGCCCCGTGATGGCCGGACCGATCCCCTGTTCCAGTCGGCGCGCCGAGAACCGCAGGGCATATAAGGTCATCGGCTCGAGCGGCAGGGGAGCGCTGCGCCAATAATTGCTGTCTTCTCCTTCTCCATGGACAACCAGCGCCCGCGCGCCGTCGCGAACGCCTTGTTCGTCAACCGATCCTTGACCGCCTGAGAGCGTCCACCCGGCGACCGCGCCTGGTCCGCCCTCCTGAAAGGTTCCGTTTGGAACGAGGGCATCGTGCGCCGCCGCCGTCCAGCAAACGAGGGTCAACATGACACAGAACGACGCGATCGGTTTCATCGGCGATCCTCCTGGCGCTCGTTTGGGAAACGAACGGTAATACAGGCGTTATGAGAGGCGCCCGGAAAGAACGCCTGATTTCGTATAGACCAAGGCGATGATATTCAACGAGAGGCCGGAATAGCAACCGCACACGGGACAACGCATGGCGTTTCCGGACGGCTTGGCGCGTTCGTCGTTTTTCGTTGCAGCGCGATCGGGCAGGGAGGTTGCGCGCGCGAAGAGGCGCATGCCATGATGAGGCCCGAACCCGGGATAGGAAGCGATGTATGGCGGAATCCCCTTTTTTGAATGATATGGTCGTTGTGTTTGGCATGGCCGTTGCGGTGGCGTGGCTGTTTCGCATGCTGGGCGCGCCGTCCATTCTCGGTTTTCTGTTGACGGGTCTGGCCATCGGGCCGTCGGGGTGGCAGTTCGTATCGGAAGAATCGGTCAACGAATTCGCCGAAGTGGGCCTGGTGCTGCTTTTGTTCACGGTCGGGCTGGAGTTATCGCCGGCGCCGCTCGTGCGCTCGGGCTGGCGATTGCTGGCCGCCACGGCGCTTCAGGTCGGGTCGACGGTCGCGGTTACGGCGTTGGCGATGTGGGGCGTGGGGGACGTCTCGTGGAAGGTTTCCCTGGTGATAGGGTTCGCTGTGGCTTTCAGCAGCACGGCCATCACCCTCAAGCAGCTTAGCGACCGGGGGGAGACGGATTCGACGGCGGGCCGTATTTCGACCGGCATTTTGTTGTTGCAGGACGTGCTGGTCATTGTCGTACTGTTGGCGTTGTCGATGACGTCGTCGTTCGCGTCCGCGCAGACCTTGCCGGCTTCGATTGTCCGGATGGTTCTGAACTTGGCCGGGTTGGCCGGGTTGACGGTGGCGGCGCGGTGGGCGCTTCCCAAGGTGTTGGACCAGGTGTCGCTTCGAGGCGGCAGGGAACTCACCACGTTGTTCGCGGTGTTGCTGGCGTGCGGGGGAGCATGGGCCGCGAGCAGGGCGGGATGGTCGCCTGCCTTGGGTGCGTGCATTGCGGGACTGCTGCTGGCGGGCGTGGACCAGCGCCATCAGCTTGTGGCCGAGATCACGCCGTTTCGCGACGTGTTCAACGCGATGTTTTTCATTGCGCTGGGCATGATGGTTGATATTGGCGCCATGTTTCATTTCGCGTTGCCGTTGTGCGCGGCCGTGATGGCCACTTTGGCGATCAAGTCCTTCCTGACGGGCGGGGCCGTTTGCGCGGCGGGATGGCCCGTCCGGATAGGTCTCCAAGCGGGCATTGGCCTTTGCACCGTGAGCGAATTCAGCTATGTGCTCGTGCGCGAAGCGGCAAAGGTCGGCATTTTGCCCGAGGACACGCTCGATTTCATGGTGGCCTACGCGGTCGGCACGATGGCGGCGGGCGCGTTGGTGATCCCGGCGGCCCAGCCGTTTGCCGCCGCCTTGTCCGATCGCCTGAACGGCCGGCGCCAAGCGGCGTATCCGGTCCAGGAAGACAACGGGCCGTCTCGTTTTGAAAATCACGTAATCGTCGTCGGATATGGCTTCACCGGCGCCAATCTTGCGCGCATGCTCAAGGCGACGCGGGTTCCTTTTTGCGTCATCGAGATGAACCGGGGGCTTGTGGACGCCGCCCGACGCGCGGGGACGCCGGTCGTGGTGGGCGACGCGACGCGCACCGCCATTCTCGCGCATGCCGGCCTCGAGAATGCCTGCGCCGCGGTGGTCGCGATCAATGACGATGCGGCGACGGAGCGCATTGTCGCGCAAATGACGGCCCAACGCCCCGATTTGTATCTTCTGGCCCGCACCAACTACGTCAGCGGCATCGATGCGCTCTACAAGGTCGGAGCCAAGCTGGTCATCCCGCAGGATTTTGAAACGTCGATCGAAATCGCCGCCCATGTGCTCAAGCAATTCGGCATTCCCGACAATATTGTCAACGCCCAGATCGCGTCCGTGCGGGCAGGGGGCTATGGCATGTTGCGCGGCAAGCCGTCCGACCGCGCCGCGCACGCCGAGCTCATCAAAATCCTCGAACGGACGGCCACGCAGACGTTTTATCTCGACGAGGAGAGTTTTGCGTGCGGGTTGACCTTGGCCGAGCTCAATCTGCGCGCGCTCACCGGTTGCATGATCATCGCCGTCGTCCGTTCGGGCCGCCCTACGGCAAACCCCGGACCGGATTTCCAGCTCGCCGCGAACGATGTTCTTGTCCTCGTCGGGGCCCATCGGCAAATGGAAGCCGCCAAGGCGTTGCTGCAAAAAAACCGCGACGCGGCCTCCGCGCGGCCGGGGACGTAGCGATCGTGGACGGCCATTCCCTAGCCGCGTCGGGCGCAAGCTGGTATAATCCCGCGATGCACACGCGGACCCAAAACAGACGAAGACTGGCTTCGCCGCAGGGCGTTCGGGACGTGGTCTGGAACTGCTGCGGTTCTTTTCCGGACAGTTGCACGTCATGACACGTCAGTGGGCCAAGCTTTCGGATGTCTCGCAACGCA
>JAKJDA010000287.1 GCA_022706165.1 Candidatus Hydrogenedentota bacterium
ACAATATCGTCCAGGCGGATTATATTTCTATCAACCGATTACAGCATTGTGGATTTTATGAGGACTGCGCTTCTTTACGAAAAAACCCTTGGGTCTTTGCGAAAAAGGGGTTGACAAAAAGATCGCGCGACACGTAAAGTCGATCAAAGGCATGGAAATCGTCCCCCATGTGAAGGGGGTCTCGCCATCTTGAATTTCCAAAAGCATGCCTCGTTCGCCAACGCTAAGGAGGCAACTCATGATCTTGCGCCTTTTTGCCGATTTTATGATCAGCAGCAAGCTGGACGGGCAGCGAATCGCCCAGCGCCGATTTTTTGAGAGAAGGAAGGCATCCATCTATATGAAGAAAAGCACAATCGCACTGTTGGCTATCGTCTATGGATTCATCGGATTTCAAGCCTACGCGTTGGCGCCGACATTCGACAACATCCCGACCGTTGTCATCAGCGATGAAGAAGACAACTCCATCACTGTGGACAACAACTGGTTCCGCTATATCAACGCCTTGAACATCCTGGATTTCACCAACTGGGACGTCAGCCTGACCCCCGCCGACCTGACCTACTCGTTCTCCGAAGTCACCACGCATCAGGAAGTCGCCATCAACGACAAACTGGCTTTGGACGAAGGGGCTGGCCAGCTGGGCACCAATCCCCCGCTGGACAAGCAATTGACCACGGAAGGATACTGGCTCTCGTTCCAGGACCTGATCCGCAGCCCGCGCGGCGTTTCCACGCCATTCCCGGATCCGACCGGCGCCCTGCCGAATGGCAATCTGCCATGGCATGCCGCTGGCGGCACGTTTGACGCGGAAGCGCGCGGCGTCGTGCTGTGGGTTGTCGACACCAACGACAAATCCGCCTCGACCGTCGTTTCGGTCATTTCCATCGATGATTCCTTCGACAAACTGAGCGAAAGCGTCACGACCATTTTCGGCGGCCCGCTTGTTGTCGCTTCCACCGCGGCGGATCCATCTGCGAATAACAGCTGGTTCCTGTTCTCGAGTGTGAATCCGACTCCTCCGGCTGGCGTGTCCTACGGCACCGGCTCCTCCGGGGGCGGCGCCATGAGCATCCAGACTCCGGCTGGCACGGCTGGCGTGAAATGGTTCAACCGCTGGCAGCAAACGCAAGCCACCACGGCGACCGGCAAGATTCCGTATGTCACGGGCAACGTCCTCTATGCCGCGTTCTTTGGCCTCACGCATAACGCGGCGACCCGCGGACAAGCCCCGACGTTGCGCATCGGCGTGGCGAACGGCGCTGAAAACATTCAAATGTACAACGCCGTCAACTCCGTCAATGCCGCAATCTATACGGGAGCCGGCCTGACCGACGCCCAGGCGAACACGCAACTGGCCGACGCGGGAGTCCTCCGTTATTACCCGGTTTATTGGGAAAGCTTCGAAAACACCACGAACTGGGATGCGGCGCACATGACGGTCCCCGCGCTGAACATTGACGCTCGCACTTGGTTTGCGTTCTTCGACGTCGTCGATCAGGACACCAACGACGCCGGCACATGGACGATGAGCGACTTCTATGTCGTCACCACCCCAATGCCGTCGTTCGGCGCCCCCGAGCAGGAGTTCACCAACTTCACCGCGGCGGGCAACTGGTCGGTCGAAGGCACCAACGGCACGCAGATCACCAAGACGGACAACCAGCCCGCGGCCGGCATGATTCGGTTCACCGACACGGGCTCGACGACCGCCGATTACTGGTATCTGTGGACCAACTTGGTGAACAAAATCTCGTGGCAGAAGGGCAAGGTCATTCGTTTGTCCTTTTACCTCAGCTGCCCGACGGCGGCCAACCGCGCTAACTTCCACCGCTTCCGCGGCCGCATGAACGCCGTTGTTCAGAACGTGACGAGCGAATTGTTCGTTCGCCGCGCCCTGGACAGCTCGTTCGGCGAGCCGGCCTGCCCGCCGGTTTATTCCGGCAATCCGGCCGACTTGTTGGAAACGATGCGCTATTCCGGCTACACTCCGTCGTACGGCGGCCCAAGCGCTCAGCTCTCTGCCGTGCCCGGCGGCTTCGACCAGTTCGTCTTGTCGTTCGACGCCCTGCACAACCGCAGCGACTCGATCGCGACGGGAAATGCCACCGCTTATTCGCTGCACAAAGCGGTCATCGACATCTTCGACGATCCGTTCGGCTTGGATTAATTTCCAATCCAACATGCGGGTCCCGAGAGGGATATGACCTGCGATTACGATCGATAGGACGGAGGAAGCGAATAAATCGCTTCCTCCGTTTTTTATTTGGCGAACAAGCCGAAACGAATCGGGAGGAGCGGATGAAACGCGCTACAGCGCCATGCACAAAGGCGAATGCCGGATTTCTGGCGGCGTTTTTCGCATGCGTGTTTTTCGCCGCCGGCCCGTCCGCAGGCTCGCCCGGCTTGGAATGCTCCGTCTTCGATTTCGGCGCCGCGGCCGACGGAATCGAAGACGACGCGCCCGCTTTCCAGAAGGCGCTGGAGGCGATCGACGCCGCCGGCCAGGGCGCGCTGCATATCCCGCCCGGCGATTATCGAATCGCCACGCTCATTTCCGTACAGCTGACCACGACGAGCCTGGCGATCGCCGGGGCGGGCCAGGGTGTTTCGCGCCTGCTGGGCGACAACGCGCAGGGCGTGCTGCGCCTGCGCGACGAATGGTGCAAATCCCAAGTCAATATCCGCGACCTCTCCATCCATGCGGCGCGCCCGGGAGCCGGCACAGCCATCGAAGTCTCGTCGCCGCCGCGCGGCGTGCGCAACTATCGCACCCTATTGATCGAGAATGTGGACATCCGCGGATCGGGCCTGCCCACGCGGTTTTACTTCGACCGGGGGATCCAGGCCATCGCCCAATGGCGTCCGTTGTTCATGAACGTCATTTTTTCGGGCGCCCTCGATCCGGCGCTGAAACGCGAAGGCGAGGAAGCCTCGGCCGACGACTCCCTCTTTTACAAGCCCGTGTGCGGCATCCAGGCCGACTGGTGCTACGCGCCGAGTTTTCAGCACTGTTATGTCTGGGCGGCCCACACCGGATATCGCCTGGTCTCCGAGGGCGACCGCCCGCAAGGCCCCGAGGATTGCGCCTTTTATCGCAGCAACGCGGTGAACTGCCGGATCGGCATTGACATCCGCACTCCCGCCCTCGAGCCGCAATTGGCGCTCGACGCCTGCCACATTAATTGCCGCGACATCGGCGTCCGGCTGGCGAACCGCAAGTTTTTCCAGCTCACCGGCAATCTGTTCTACAGCCACGGCAATCCGAAATATCCCTATACCGACATCGATCTCGTCAACTGCTATGGCGGCATCGTCTCGAACAATATCTTCCACTCGGTTTCGCGCGACAATCTGCGGGCCGAACCGCCCTCGCAGCGCACGATGCTGCGCGCCGACGCCAAGACGCGCGATCTGCTGATCGCGGGCAATCTATACAACGCCAAGGGCAAGGCATTGGAAATGGAAGACGGAGCGCAACGGATTCGGTTCGAAGGCAACATGGCTGCGAACGAATACGCCGCGCTGCCGGAGCAAAACGGCGCCGGGCGATGATGACGCAAGCCGCCGTTCCCCGAGCGGTCTCTAGCAGGCCGAAAGCGCGATGCGTTTTCCCGGGCCTTCGGCGAACGCCTCGAAAATGCGCGTGGCCTGCCAGGCGTGATCCATCCCGCATTTCGCCGGCGGGCGGCGCTCCAGAATGCTGCGGGCGAATTCGTCGATCTCGCCGTAGTAGCCCAGCAGAAACAACCCTTTGTTGTACAATTGCCCTAAGGAGAATTCGGGCTCCCAAACGGCCGTAGCCTGCCCCGGATCGCCCAAAAAATAGCTCGGCGAGGCGCCGTAGGCCGCTCCCGGATGGCGGTGCAGGCTGACGCGCGTGTTGTTGTCCACAATGATGTGCCGGCCGGAATCCGAAACGATCATGGTGCGTTCCATTCCGCCGTTGTTCGAGGCGCCGCCGGTGAAATGAAGCGTGGCAAGCAGTCCGGAGGCGAAAGAAAAGATCGCCGTTCCGGCGCCGGAGGCCGCGCGGTCGTAATAAAGCGTATCCGGCATGCCCGCGAGAAAAAGCATTAAAGACACGGGATGGCAGAGATGGTCGAGGAATCCGCGCACCGGCCCGCGCTCCTCGCCTTCGCGCAGATAGCGGGCGATCCTGTCCGCCTCGGGAACGCGCATCGGATACTGGAGCGTCATCAGCGACGGGCGGCCGAAATCCGGCGCGTTCATCAGTTCGCGAGCCTTTTCGTTGGCGGGAAAGAACATTTTTTTCAAGCCGGCCATGGCATGCC
>JAKJDA010000288.1 GCA_022706165.1 Candidatus Hydrogenedentota bacterium
TGGGATGATTGTATCCAAAAACGTTGATAGGTGGCACGGAGTATGCGTCTGCTGGAGTGTCGTCCAGGCGACGGCGAGTGGTTTCCGACAGAACGTGAGTGAAGTGAGGCGTTTCGTCAAAAAGAAAGGGATCAGAGATGAAGAAGAATGCATTGTGGATGATGGGGATCGCGATTGCCGTGGCTGTGTCGATGTTGGGCGTGTCCGCATGGGCGGGCGAATCCTGTTGTCCCAAGGAAAGCAAATGTCCGGTCGCCGGCGCGAAGGAAGGGAAAGCTGCCGCATGTGCGCAGGAATGCGATGTTGAAGTGACCGGAAAGGTGATGGTGAAGACCAAGGAGGTTGACGGCAAGGAAGTCAAGTTGGTGTATATCAAGGCGGATTCGCTGGAAGGCAAGGATTGCTGCAAGGAAGGATGCTCGGCGAAGGGCGCCAAGTTGAAGGTGGTTGGCGACTTGACGGCGGAGGTTGAAAAGTTGGATGGCAAGCAGGTCGTCGCGAAGGGCGTCTGCAAACAATGCAAAGAGTTGGAGGTCGCTTCGGTGACCGAGAAGACCGAGGCCAAGTAGCGGTGTGGGCGGACGGTAGGTCCGTTCAAAGAGAAGGAGAGTAAAGGAAACGGCCGATGCGCGTATGCTCCCCAGGGGCGGAGCGCGTATCGGCCGTTTTGGTTTCGGCGCGTCGTTAGGCTGGATTTCGCCACATGCGATGGAGTGCGCTTCCTTGTCGATTGGCGCGTTCGCTGCACGCTTCCCGGCGAGAGTCGGGTAAAGGGCGGTTATCGTTCCGTGTAAGCTATTTTAGGCGCTTGCGTTGGCGAAATTCCGGGAGATGAACTCCCAGTTGATCAGATTGTCGAGAATCTTTGTCACGTATTGGGCGCGGTCGTTGCGATAGTCGATGTAATAGGCGTGTTCCCAGACATCAATGGTGAAGAGCGCTGAAAGCCCGTGTTTCATGGGTAGGTCTGCGTTGGCCGTTTTCATGACGGATAGCTTGTTTCCGTCCGATACAAGCCATGCCCAGCCGGAGCCGAACTGAGTGGTTGCGGCGGCGCTCAACTCCTGTTTCAGTCCGTCGAATCCGCCGAAATCACGCGCAATGGCTGCGGCGAGTCCGCCGCCGGGAAGCGGGCAGGCGGGTTTGAGGCCAAGCCAGTAAAAGGTGTGGTTCCATACTTGCGCGGCATTGTTGAAGACGGGGCCTTCGTGGGTGAGGATGATTTCCTCGAGGGGCTTGTCGGCCTCGGGCTTTCCTTCGAGGAGTTTGTTGAGGTTGGTCACGTAGGCTTGGTGGTGTTTCGCGTGATGAAACGCGAGGGTTTCCGCGCTGATGAATGGCGCGAGCGCCTCGTTTTCAAAAGGAAGCGACGGAAGCGTGAATGGCATGGCTTTCTCCTTTTCGTGGCAGGGCTGACTGGGGCGTCGCGTCACCCCCCGTTGTTTGGGCGTTGAGTCGTGAACCGTGTTTTGGGGTCCTTTCCCGGTATCGGCATAAAGCGATCATGGCAACAACTGAGCTAAAGGTAAACCACTCAAGGCCGGTTGCGCAACTTTGCTGCGGGGATGCGCCGCGTGTGTACATCGCTTCCATCTCGCGTCGTTATGCTTTTTTCTCGGGGCGCACGTCGTCGCGAAAGAAGAAAAGGAAGACGATCGCGACAACAACGGTTATTCCTGCGGGGACAAGAAAGAATTGCGTCCAGGCCATGCCCTCGGGACGCTTGAAGTAATCCATGCAGAATCCGGTGAACAGCGTGCCCAAGTAGTTTCCGAGACCGAGGGTGAAGAAGGTGAGCAAGGCCTGCGCCGAAGCGCGCATATCGTCCGTGGCTTTTTCGTTTACGTACACTTGCGATGCCACGAAGAAAAAGGCGTAGCCGAAGCCGTGCAGCGTGAGGGAGGCCAAAATGATCGGCAACAGGGGCACGGCGAACAGGAAGTAGCGCAGCGGCCATGCGAGGATGCCGATGAGCATGGTCTTTCGGACGCCGAGTTTTTTGAGAGAGAGGTGGAGCAGGAAGATGAGCACGAGTATCTCGGCGATCTGCGCGAGGGTCAGGGCGGCGGGCACCTTCGCTTCGGACATGCCTAGATCGCGCAGGAATCCGGCCGTGGGCACGTAGTAGAACTGGAGTTCCGTCGTCACCACGAACGAGCAGAGGATGAAAAGCAGGAAATTTTTGTCCTTGAGCATGGAGAGGGCTTCCAAAAAGGCGAGGGGGCTGGACGATTCTTTTTTGGGCGGAGTGTGGGGGAGAGCGAAGCAGAAGAGGCCCATGAGGAAGGACAAGCCGGCGGCGATGAGGAGCAGATCGCTTCGGGTGGTCCATGTTTCGGTGTGCCATGTGGTCCGAATAAGGAATACGAGCCATCCGGCGAGTATCCATCCGATCGTGCCCCACACGCGGATTCTGCCGAATTGGCCTTCGGCATCGCGCAGATGGTGAAATGCCAGAGAATTCGTCAGGGGCAAGGTCGGCGCATAGAGCAGGCTGTATAGGAACATCCAGGTCCACATCGGCAAAAATTTTGTTTGCATCGCGGTGACGCATAGGCACGCCGCGCCGAGCAGATGGGCCGCCCCCAGAAATATCTGCGTCGGGATGAGGCGGTCGACGAATTGGCCTCCGATGAACGGCGCGATCATGCACGCCAGCCAGAGACATCCGTAGATCGCGGCGAT
Source organism: Candidatus Hydrogenedentota bacterium (assembly GCA_022706165.1). Lineage (GTDB taxonomy): Bacteria > Hydrogenedentota > Hydrogenedentia > Hydrogenedentales > SLHB01 > JAKJDA01. The sequence continues at coordinate 2,686 of JAKJDA010000288.1, forward strand.
TTGGCTTCCAGTGAATTCCAGCTTTTCCAAATGAGGCATGAGGGATGTGGTCCAGGCGCCCCAAATGGCGTATTGGAACAGCATCATGATGCCTAGGCGTATGGTTCGACTGTTCATGCGTGCGACTCCCCCTGGTTGGCGCATGTCATGGCGCATATCGCGATACGGACGGCGCGGCAGCGGGCCGATCCAATGGCCCTTCCCTGATTTTCGCCGCTATCTTGTCATTGCGAAAGGCCCGAAGCAATTTTTTGGACGCGGGCGCCTGGATGTCAGATTGAGGCGGATGTGGCAACGTTGCCATGTCGGGCGTCCATCTCGTATACTGGCGCCGTTGCGGGCAGGCGTTGAATGCCGTTTGGAGGTGGTATGTCGTCCATGATGAAAATCGCGCGTTTGTGCGGGGTGTCGGTGCGCACGGTGAGCCGCGCTTTTTCAAAGACGGAGTATATAGACGCTGGGACGCGCGAACGCATTCTCGCGGTTGCGGAGGAATTGGGCTATGCCCCCAATCTTGCGGCGCGCGCGTTGCGCACAGGCCAGAGCTATACGCTGCTGGCCATCGCGGGGACGATGGATGAGTTGCATACGGCGAAGATGGCGGCGTTTGAGCGGGCGGTGCGGAATGTCGGCTATTCCATGCATATTCTCTTCCTTCCTGGGAATTCCGGGGAGGATCAATGTTTGGACGGCGTGGTGGAGAGCGTCGCCGCTCAACGTCCGGCGGGCGTAGCGGTGTTTCCAGGGGGGGAGATGGATCGCGCGGCGCTGGCGCGACGGATCGAGGCCCGCGGATTTTCTTGTGTCGCGATCGATCCTCAAGGCGCGCGGTGCTCTGGCGTGAAGATTGACCGAGGTCAGGGCGTGTTCGACGCGGTCGCGTATTTGCGGGGACGCGGTCATGCGCACATGGCGTATGCGGGGCCGGTTTCGGATCGTTCGCGGTTGAGGGGGTTCGAGCGGGCCGTTCGAGAATTTGGGGTTGACGCGACGATTCTGGCCGAGGAGTCCTTTTCTGATCAGGCGGCGGGCGGCGCAAGGGCCGCGCGGCAATGGTTTGCCTTGCCGCGCCGGCCCACGGCTGTTCAAACGTATTCAGACGAATTTGCCATGGGTTTTCTTGCCGCGCTTCATGATGCGGGAGCGCGCGTGCCCGCGGATGTTGCGGTCGTGGGTTTTGACGATCGGCGGTTTGCGGCGCTTGCGTGGCCTCCTCTTTCGACGGTGGCGCAGCCGAACGAGGAAGTCGGTCGCGCGGCGGCTGAACTGCTGTTCGCAAAGTTGTCGGGAGAAGAAGCGCCGCGGGGGGGCTGGTCACGGACTGTGCCGACGCGACTTGTGGTGAGAGGAACGACGTAGCGCAACCGGAAAGGATTGTTTCCAATGTCGAAGAAGAAGTATGTGCAGGTGGGGATGGGCGGACGGAGCGGAATGTACCGCGAAGCGCTGGGAACCGTGTACTCGAACGATGCGGTATTGACGGCGGTGTGCGATAGCAACCGGGGGCGTCTGGAATTGGCCGGACGTCAGGAACGCGAGATGCGCGGCGTCGAGGTGCGTCTGTACGATGCCGGCGAATTCGACGCGATGATCGAGCGGGAGCGCCC
>JAKJDA010000289.1:0-3989 GCA_022706165.1 Candidatus Hydrogenedentota bacterium
TGGGTCGTGTGAAGGTGGGTGCAGGCCGAAGGGTTGGCGCACAACACCATTCCGTTCCGATCAAGCGCGATGACGCCGCTCGACAAGCCGTCGATGATCTGTTGGTAATACGCCCCCACATGATTCGATGACCCATTGGCATGGTTGCGCTTGGTCATGGGATGGCCCTCATTCCGTTCCGGTTTCGACGCCGATTCGAGCTTTGATGGCCGCAGCCAGCCGCACGAACTCTTCCAGCCCGAGCGTCTGCGGCCGGCGTTGCGGATCGATGCCCTCGGCCGCCATGGCGTCCAGAACCGCCTCCTGCGGCGCGCCAAACGCCCCCGACCGCGTCAACGAATTGCGCAACGTCTTGCGGCGTTGGCCAAACGCGGCCCGGACGACCCGCATCACGAAACGTGGCGCGACCTCTGCCGCAATGGGCTCCGTGCGCCGGCGCAAGCGAACGATGCAACTGTCCACCTGCGGCATGGGCCGGAAACAGGTGCGCGGCACAAAATGCACGATATCGACATCGCTATACAATCGCGCGGCCAGCGCAAGCGCGCCGTAATCGGGCGCGTTCACCGCCGCTTGAAGACGTTTGCCGACTTCGTCCTGCACCATGATCACGAGACGCTCAAACGGCACGATCGATTCCCAGAAGTGAAACAGGATGGGCGTCGTGATGTAGTAGGGAACATTCGAAACCATCTTGTACCGCGTGCCGCCGGGCAGATACTCGTCAAGCAGCTTGGCCAGGCTGTGGTTCAAGATATCGCCGCGAAACAAGCGAAGGTTTTCGATCGCGCCGAACTGGTCTTCCAGGCACGGCATGAACGCCATGTCGATCTCGACCGACAGCACGCGCCCCGCAAGCGGATGCAGCCGTTGCGTCAACGCGCCCAACCCGGCGCCTACCTCGACCACATCGTCCTCGCGCGTCAATTCCGCGGCGTCGACCATAATGCGATTAATGTTGTCGTCCAGCAGCAGGTTCTGCCCCAACTGCTTCTTGAAGTGGATGCCGTATTGCTTGCAGAGGTCTTGTAACGCCATGCGGCGACGCGCTCCCTGGTTCTTCCTCGCGAAACGAACCCCGCGGTCCGTCGTGAAGAATGTAGCCGGTGCGACGCCAGGGTTCAAGAGAGCAAAAAAAACGCCGGACCGCTGATCCAGCGATCCGGCGTGGAAGTCCTATCTTATGCGACGGTTTTGGCGGCGGCGCGAGGGGCTTTGGTGAATTTGCCGGCCTTGATATAGCGTGCGCATACGCGGACGCGGCGGACTGTTCCGTTTTCGTCCACAATCCGGATTTTCTGGAGGTTCGGCTTCCAGCGGCGCTTTGACAGCCCGGTGACCTTCTGGCCGATACCGCCTTCGCGCTTCGCTTTACCGCGACGGACGACCTTGCGTCCGACTTGCGGCCTTTTTCCACTGTATTCACAAACTCGCGACATGGCTATCTCCCAACAACCCAATTCCGTGCGGGGCTACGCATTCCACTGACATTCCACAAAATACAGACGGGGACTGTAGCATAGATCGGACGGAAATGCAAACAGTGCCGCCCGATTTTACTTTTGCATCGGCCCTGCATCATACTAGAGGGGCCCCGGGTTGCACGGGGCGGATGAAACGAGGCGCGCCGCTCCATTCGGGGATGGGCGCCTTGGCATTACCCAAAATACCTAGAAGCTATCGTGCAGCATGGCAGGCAGCCGTCACAACGCGAATGGGCCAGCGGCAGTGGAAGTAAAGGAGAAACGCCAATGACCATCACGGAACTATTCGAGAATCGCGCCATCGAGTTAGGGGACAAGACGTTCGTCCGGTGCGAGGACGAAACGCTCAGCTACCGGGAAGTTCACGAGCGAGCAGGGCGGATTGCCGCAAACCTCGCGGCGAGCGGCGTTCAGAAGGGCGACAAGATCGTCCTGCTCATGGGCAACTGCGTCGAATTCATTTACCTGTTTCTAGGGTTGGGCCGATTGGGAGCGGTTGTTGTGCCCATCAATCCGACGCTCAAGCCCGACGAAGTCGCCTACATCGCGGGAGACAGCGATGCCGAAACCTTGATCACGGCGTCGGTGTTTGCGCCGATGCTGCCCGAGGTGCGGCGGCAGTTGCCGGGGCTGAAGCGGGTGTATGCGATTGGCGAGGCGGTGGAAGGATCCGCGCCCTTCTCGGCGTTGCTAGAGCCGACAGCGGCGTTTCCGCCCATAGCCGCCGTGCCCGACGATGAGGCCGCGCTGATTTATACGTCTGGAACGACGGGGCTTCCGAAGGGAGTCATCCTGACGCATGGCAACTACCTCGCCAATGCGCGCATGGCGGTTCACGGTTCCGGCATGGACGAATCAGACCGTTTTTTGTGCGTGTTGCCGCTTTTCCACGTGAACGCGCAGTTGTCGGGCGTCTTGTGCCCGTTGCTTCTGGGAACGGACGTCGTCGTGATGAAAAAATTCACGCCGTTTCAGATATTGCCGCTGATCGAGGCGCACCGGATCACGATCCTGAGCGCCGTGCCGACCATTTACAACGTCATGGCGCGCATGCCCAAGGCCGCCGAGTACGACATCAGCAGCATCCGTTTTTTCGTGACCGGCGCGGCCCCCATGACCGAGGAGACCTACAGCGAAGTCGTGCGGGTGCTCAAGAAACCGCTCATCATGGGGTACGGCCTGAGCGAGGCCACGTGCGTCAGCGCCATTGCGGATTATCGCGACCCGATCAAGTGGAATTCCGTCGGCCCGCCGTTGCGCTACACCTCCATCCGGATCGTGGGCGAGGACGGTCATGACGTGCCCTACGGTTCCGTGGGCGAAATTTGGACGGCCGGGCCGCATGTCATGAAAGGCTACTACAAGCAGCCGCAGGCCACGGCGGAAGTGCTCAAGGATGGTTGGCTGCGGACGGGCGACTTGGGGCGTTTCGACCAGGATGGCTACCTGTACATTGCGGGCCGGGTCAAGGACATGATCATCCGCGGCGGCCAGAACATTTACCCGCAACAAGTCGAAAATGTCATTGCGCGCATCCCCGGCGTCGAGGAATGCTGCGTTGTCGGCGTGGAAGAATCCCGTTGGGGACAGGAAGTCCTGGCCGTCATAAAATGCGTCGAAGGGTACAGTCTTGTCGCCCGCCAAGTCATCGACTATTGCCGCACCCACTTGGCAGCGTACAAATGCCCCCAATTCGTCCGTTTTGTGGACGGATTGCCCAAGACCGCAACGGGAAAAATCAAAAAAGGGGTGGTCGCGTCCTTATTTGCGGACGTCGCCAAGAACTGCCCGTAGGGCGCCCCTTGCCGATGGGTTCCGGCGCGGCCGGTTCGCTCACGGCGTTTCGCGCGACAGCGCTTCGATGGCGTGCGCGATGGCGTTGCGGCGCTCCTCGATCGGCGCGGGCGAAATCGTGAACTCCGTGGCCGACGTTGTGATCGCTGCGGGAACGTGGAGCAATTTCTCGTACGCTCGCGCCTGTTTCGGCGAGAGCGCTGCACGTTTTTCCTCGAGAAGGCGCTTCAGAATCACAAGGTATTCATAGTCCTCGATGCCGTCGCGCAGCATTTCGAGGCGGAATGATTCGACGGGGCCTTCGAGCACAGGGCCTGTCGTGGAGCCGTCGACCGCCGCCAGGGGCGGATATATCAGGCGCCCATCGCCGTTGCCGTGGTATGCCAGCTGCCCGGGAGCGGCTCCCGAACTCACCCACGTCATGGGGTCTTCGTACGGGTTTTGCGGCCGTTCCGGATCGGGGTAGATCAAGGGGCTGGTCCACTGAGTGGTCTGCCATACCAGAACCCCCTCGATGTTGCGTTGCCACGTCTGCCATAGCCAAACGCGCAGTTCCGATCCTGGGTGATCGATGAAGATCGTGGCATAGGGGGCCTTGGGCCCGGTGCAGACATACCACCAGAAGCGGTCGCCCGCCTCCCGGCGTCTATCGGCTATTTCCTGCTCGTAGGCATGGGAAATGGGACACCACAACTTGGGGCCGCCGAAGAG
>JAKJDA010000289.1:4013-4278 GCA_022706165.1 Candidatus Hydrogenedentota bacterium
TCGGGTTGTTCGGTGAGCATGCCGATAAGGTCGGGCGCGGCTTGGTTGAGGCGTTCGAACCCTTTTTTCACAAGCGGGTAGTGGCTCGATTCCGGTTCGTCGAACCAATACACGTAACCATAGGATAGCCATCCTTTTTCGCGCAGGTGTTCTTGGACGTTTCGCCAGTATTGCTCGAAGAGCGTCTGATAGACCGGCGATTCCTCCCCAAATCCAAGCAGCGAGGGTTGTTCGAGCCTGCCGTCGGAACGTTTTTTGGCCATGC
>JAKJDA010000028.1 GCA_022706165.1 Candidatus Hydrogenedentota bacterium
CAAGACCCGCGCGGAGTTCTGCTGGATCGTCGACTTCCCGATGTTCGAGTACAACGAGGACGACAAGAAGATCGATTTCTCGCACAACCCATTTTCGATGCCGCAGGGCGGACTCGAAGCGCTGCTCAACAAGGACCCGCTCGATATCCTCGCATACCAATACGACCTGGTCTGCAACGGCATCGAACTGTCGTCGGGCGCGATCCGCAATCACCGACCCGAGGTGATGCTGAAGGCCTTCGAGATTGCCGGGTACGACGAGCACACCGTCACGTCGAAGTTTCCGGCACTGTGGAACGCGTTCCACTTTGGCGCGCCGCCTCACGGAGGCATCGCCCCTGGCTTCGACCGCATCGTGATGATCCTCGCCGACGAACCGAACATTCGCGAGGTGATTGCGTTCCCGTTGAATCAGAAGGCCCAGGACCTCATGATGGGCGCGCCGAGTCAGGTCGCGCAGAAACAGCTCGACGAACTGCACTTGCAGATCAAATACCCGCCCAAGGCCAAATAAGGCTGGCTTATTCCACACGCCGAAAAGCGGCTTCCCGCACGCCGCTTTTTTCCCATTCGCGCCCTCTTGCCCGAGGGCAGTCGAGGCCGTATACTGGCGTCATGTGGGTTCATGCAATGTTCATAGCGCTCGCGTTGATCGGAGCCGCCGCGGAATCGCCCGAGCCAAAGACGTCCGAGGCGGAGACGGTGTCGATCACCCTGCGTGACGGGACGACCGTATACGGGACGATCGTCAACAAGAACGATCGGGCATATCTGTTGCGCGTGGACACGCCGCCATGGAAACGCGAAACGCTCCAAACCATTCTTCTCGGCGATATTGCCTCGGGCCCTGAACCAGAGCGTCCGATGGCCCGCAAGGACAGGCAACAACGCGATTGGGAAGCGCAGGGGCGCCGCGACGGATACCGCATGCTCGAGACGCCCAGCGGCGTGTTGTGGGTGCAAAAAGACCAGATCGCGCTGGCCAAACGCGCCCGTGAATTGGCGGGCGAAAACGACGATCAAGACAATGGCCAAACTGCATCCGCCCCGAATCCCATCGCCCCGGAGACAACCATGACGGAAGTTCCTCCCGAGGCGCCGCCGCCCCTTAGCGCATTCCGCCGATGGGGGCCTGAGATGGTCTTGGCGTTGGGAACTCTTGCGCTGGCAGGGTTGGCTTTCAAATTGCTTGCCGCAAGATAGTCCGCTTCTCAGAGAGCCTGCGCACGGACGTCGCAGAGCAGGAGGCTTATGCCATGCTGACAAGTCTGATTCTCGCGGGATGGATGATTGCCGCCGCGCCGCAAACTCCCGTTCGCGCCGAGGTGCGTCCCTATCGCAACGCTCCTGCGATTTGGATCAATGGAAAACCCGAATTCGCCTACGCTTTCTTGCCGTGTGCGGGAGATGTCGGCAAATACTATCAGCAGTTCGCCGAACAGGGCGTCCGGTTTTTCACGCAAGGCAGCGATCTTGGCAACAGGCCGGATGGATTCAACGGCGCCGCGTGCGACAACGGTTTCGCTGTCGTTGTGAAATGTCAGCCGCAGGCGCTGTCGTTGCCGCGCGTAAGCGTGACCGCCCCCTCATGGTGGCTGGAACGCCACCCCGACGAACGCGTGGTTTTTGACGACGGATCGCTCGGGCCGCAATCCATGTTTTCACAAGCGTGGCTCGAAGACGCCTGCCGGTGGGTCGAAGAGTATGCCCGGCATGTGCGGCAGTCCGCATACGCAAGCCACGTGATCGGCATGCACATCTGCTCCGGCGTTACCGACGAGTGGCAATCGTGGGGACTGTGGGACGAGGGTTCGGGGGAACGCCGCGGCGATTTCAGTAAACCCGCGATCGCGGCATGGCGCGCCTACCTGCGCGGAAAGTACAAGACGCAAAAGGCCCTGTGCGCGGCGTGGGGACGCGATATTTCCTTCGAGAGCGCCGAGATGCCTTCGCGCGCACGACGCGAGGCCGATTTCGGTCCGTTGCGCACGCCGCCCGAGCAGCAAGACATCATCGATTTCTATGATTTCTATTGGCGCGGGACGACGAAGGCCATCACGCAGCTTGCGGCGGCGGCCAAACGAGGCGGCGGACGCGACTTTCTGGTGGCGTATTTCTATGGATATCTGCTTCAATATGGCGGAAGGTCGCAGGAAAGCCAGCATTTGGGCCTGCGCGAAGCCATCGACTGCCCCGACATCGACGTCTTGGTCTCGCCAGCCAGCTACTCGGGGCGCGGTCCCGGCGGCACAAGCACCTTCATGTCGCTCACGGAGTCCATCGTCAAACGCGGCAAATTCTGGTGGGACGAGGCGGACAATCGGACCCATCTTGCCAAGAGCGACCTGGGGCGCGCAGCAGACCTTCAGGAAACGCTGAACGTTCTCAAACGCGAATACGCGCACGTCCTAACCAAGCAGGCGGGGCTGTGGTGGATGGACCAGCAAGGGGGCTGGTTCGATGACCCCGTCATCCTCGATCTGTTTCGCCAACAGCGCGAATTCGGCGAGACCAACCCAGGCGCGTGGCGGCCCAAGGCGGAAGTCGCGCTGTTTGTGGATGCGAAGAGTTGCTATCGGCAGCCCCCCGACAGCGCGTTCCTGTTTCATAACCTGAACGTGTTGGCTTCGGAATTCCCGAGACTCGGCGCGCCGTATGACGCGTTTCTCCTGGACGATCTGCCCGCAGCGTCCGAGTACAAGGTGTATGTGTTTCCCAACGCCATCGACTTGACCGACAAGGAGCGCAGGGCGATCCGTGCGTTGCAGCGGAAAGGGAAAACGCTGATTTTCGCGGGGCCGGCGGGAGAAGGAAGGCGCAAAGGCTCCTCGTTACACGTGGATCGCGCTCTCAGCGACAAGCTTCTCGGCGTGGACGCCTCCTCGCCCTATCCCGTCACGAAACAAACGGGAAGAGGAAAACTGATCTGGTTCAGCGAAAAGATCACCCTCGACGACATACGCGCCGCGGCCCGCGACGCGGGGGTGCATTTGTTCAGCGAGAGCGACGACGCGCTGTACGCGGGCAACGGCATGATTGCGTTGCATGCCCGCGATGCCGGCCCGAAGACACTGCATTTTCCCAATCCCGTGCGCCTCAAGGAGCTTTTCTGCGATACGCCCTTCACGTGGAGCGGAACGCGGCTGGATTTCGACATGAAACCCAGCGAGACGCGGTGCTTCGCGGTGAAATAGACCAAGGCTCCTATAGGCGCGGTATGCATATTCATCCTATTGGATGAAGAGCGAAGCGTTTGTGGAACGGAACAATAACCAGGAAGGAGCATGCCCCATGTCGCAGGCCATTGTCATCACGGGAAAAGGCGAACGGCGTCGAGGACTGCGCTGAGCGATTGCCGCAGCGACAATCCGTCTGAAACTCCCCCGCCCACCCCTGAAGCCCTATCGGGCCAGGGGCTCTCGCCTTTTTCCCATACGTCATTCCGTTCTCAATCACGTAAACGATAACGCCTTGCCGTCTTTTGTGACGCGCAAGCGCGCGGTGTATTCTGCAACACGACAACCGAAGAAGGTTTTTCTATCATGAACTTGACAGAGCTTGGATGGGATGAGCATTTCGAGAAATCCTTTGCCGGGTTGGGCGATGCACAGGCATTTCCTGCCCGCGTGGCGAGTGATTACGGGACCAGTTATCTGATCTTGACCGAGCGAGGCGACAGGCCCGCCGAGGCCGCGCGAGGCGGATCGTTGGCGTCGGGGTTGACGCGTCCGGCCGTAGGCGACTGGGTGGCGGCGCGGGAGCGCCCGAACGCGCCAACACAGATTCTGGCCTTGTTGGATCGGCGCGGCGCGTTTGTGCGCAAGGCTCCCGGCAAGGCAACGGCGCCGCAAGTGTTGGCCGCAAACGTCGATTGGGCATTTCTGATATGCGGTCTCGATGGCGACTTTTCTCCGCGCCGGATCGAGCGCTACCTGACCCTGACCTGGGAGAGCGGCGCAACCCCGGTGGTCGTCTTGAACAAGGCCGACCTGTGCGACGATGCCCAGACGCGCATGCGGGAGGCCGAGGAAGTGGCGATGGGCGCGCCGGTGCATGTGATCAGCGCCGCCACGGGCAACGGACTCGGCGAACTGCAACCGTATCTCGCATGCGGAAAAACGGCTGTGCTGCTGGGTTCCTCCGGAACGGGAAAATCGACCCTTGTAAACGCGCTGATGGGGCGGACCGTGCAGGAGACGCAGGCCGTGCGCGAAGACGACTCGCGGGGCCGCCACACCACGACCCGGCGCGAACTCATGCCGCTACCCTCCCGGGCGCTGCTCATAGATACGCCGGGCATGCGCGAATTGCAGCTCTGGGCCAGCGAAGAAAGCATCGAGGAAACCTTCGACGACATTCGCGCGCTGGCGGTTGGATGCCGCTTCCGCGATTGCACGCACGAACAAGAACCCGGCTGCGCCGTGCGCCAGGCGATCGACGAGGGCTTCCTGTCCGACGCGCGATTCAACGGCTACCGCAAGCTCAAACGCGAGGCGCAATATCTCGCGCGCGCGCAGGACCGCTCGGCGCAGCTGGCCGAAAAAGCGCGGTGGAGACGAATCGCCATGGACGTGCGACGAATCGAAAAAGGGAAAAGGTGAACGGTCGACATGCGGATGCGTGCGGGGCAGCCTGCGCGCATCCGCCGGCTCAGCGCCTTCAGGCCTTCACGCGCGTAAACAAGGCTTCCAGATAGCGCGACTTCATCTGTTTGCTGGCCATCGCGCGCTTTACCAAAGGAAGGCGCAGGATCGCCCCGAGAATCGCGGCCATCGCGCGGTGACTCGCAAGCGCCTGATTGTCGAATATCAAATTCTGCAATTTGCCGCGCTCGATCGCCATCACAACGGCCCGATGGACGCCGTCGACGGGCGTGATCACGCGCTCGGGCCGCGCCTGCATGCGCAACGCGTTCTGCCCGCAGGCGCGGGCGCACACGCCGCAGCCCAGGCAAGACGCTTCGTCGATGACGGCCTTGCGCACAGGCGCGTCGTTCCCAGCGGTTTCGGCGCGCAGCTTCACGGCGTCAACCGGACACACGACCGTGCAGCGCCCGCAACCGGTGCAGGTCTCGGCGTTCACCGCGGGCAGGTAGTTGGTGGTGTGGACAGGGTTCAGCGTTCCGAAACGCTGCGCGGCGATCATCGCTTCGCAGCAACATTTGCAGCAGTTGCAGATGAAACTGACGCCCTCGCGAACGTTTTCGCCAAACTGCACCAGGTTGTGTGCGTACGCCTGATCGAGCAGTCCCATGCATTCCGTCGCCGAAACGGGGCGCGCCGCGCCGTGACGCGTGAGCGAAGCGGCCACCGTGTTGAAGGTCATGCAGATGTCCATGGGCGCGTCGCAGGCGCGGTCCATGTGCTGCATCTTGTGGCGGCAATAGCACATCCCGATGCCGATGTGGGTCGCGGACTGGATGACGCGGCTCGCGCGCTCGTAGTCGAGGACATGCAGGGCGTTGTCTTCCGGCAGCGCCTCCTCGTTGACAAACACGCGGCCCAACTGCGTCTCGCCGTCCGTGAACAGTTGGCGAATGAACTCCTCCTCAACGTTCAGATACTGGTAAAAAAGCTCGGACAGCGCCTTCTGGTCGATGTCGCCGCGCACGCGCATGAGAGAGAACTCGAAAAAACCCGCCATGGGCGGCGGCAACACGTACGTACGGCCGTTGCGATCATCTTCCATGTCGAGCAGCGCGGCCCGCGATGCCAGCTCGTCGAGCACGCGCTCCGCTTCCGCCTCGTCCATCTTCCATATCCGCGACGCCTTGGCCGCCGTAAACGGCTTGATGGGAAGCTGGGAAACCAAACCCGCTTCGCGTTCGCTGAAGAGCATCTTCAGGATGGCGAAAAGAAGATCCGTTGAAGGGGCGCCCTGCGGAAAGCGGTTGAGACGATCGGAAAGGCGCTCATAGGCCGATTTCAAGGTTTGATGCGCCATGTCACGCGCCTCGCGCTGCTGGATTCATGGTTTCCCCCAATGCGCCGCTCCCCCCTCGTCTGGAGGGCCTAGTCCTTCATGCTCAAAACTTCGTACGCATGCTCTGGCGATTCCTTGCCCTTCAACATGACGGTGCCGATCGGACGCGCGTTGACGATATCCCGGATGTGCTCGTACGTCGGATACGCCACGACGACCTGGCCAGGCTCGGCCAGCGAGCATAGACGCCGCGCCGTGTTGACGCGATCGCCAACGACGGTGAACTCCAGGCGGTCGGGCGAACCGACATACCCGGCGATCACTTCACCCGTGCATATCCCGATGCCGATCTCAAACAAAGGTGCGCCGGACGCCGCGCGTTGCGCATTGAGCTGCGCGTTCACCTTCTGCATCTTGAGCGCGGCGCGAACGGCCCGGGCGGGATCGTCCACTCCGCTCAATGGAGCGCCGAACACGGCCATGATTTCATCGCCGATATACTTGTCCAGGGTCCCCTGATGCTCGAAAATAATCGCGGTCATCGCCGTGAAGTACTCGTTCAACAACGCAACCAAATCGGCGGGAGAAAGGCGCTCGGCGATGGGCGTGAACCCGCGAATATCGCAGAACATCGTGGTAACCACGCGCTTTTGACCGCCCAACTCGAGGACCTTGTCTTGCTTCATGATCTCGTCGACGATCGCGGGCGACAAGAAGCGCCCCAGATTGGCGCGTTTCTTTTCCGCCTCGACCATCCGCGCGTAGAGCTGCACGTTTTCGATGGCCATGGCCGATTGGGCGGCAAGCGATTCGAAAAGTTCCAAGTCTTCGTGCGTAAACTCATGCCCGGCCCGGCGCGAATCGAGATAGACGGCGCCCAGCACGCGATCCTCGACGCGCAACGGCACGCACATCGCGCTGCTGATTCTCTGTTGAATCACGCTGGCGCGCGTGGCCAGATCGCCGTTGGCCGTTCCCTGCCCAACGTTCATGAGGATCGGCTGTCCGTCAAAGGCGGCCTGGCCCGCAATGCCCATGCTCGGCGAACTGGCGTCCAAATCCTTGCCCATCTCGCGCGCCACGCTGACCATCAAGGCGCCCGACGCCTCGTCTCGCAGCAGCACAAATCCCCGATCGGCGTCCACCACGGAAATGGCCGTATCCAAAACCGAAGCGAGGCGTTTTTGCAGATCAAATTCGGAAGCGATCTCCTTGCTGGCCTGATACAGCGCGGAAAGACGCCGATAGGCCAACCCCATCTTGACGACATCTTCGGCGGTGGCCTCCGGCAACAGCAAGGTGGCCTGTTCGACCGGAGTGCGACCCCGTTTGCCGATAAGGGTCAAATTGCTGTCGACCCGGCTCATCTCCTCGCGGATGCGGCTGATGTCTTCGCGCAACGACGAATCGCCCGGCAAAGGGCCGCCAAGCTTGGTGAAATCCGTGTCGTCGCGATAGACCATCCGGCACTTGCTGCCCAGCCATATCTCATCGAGATGCGACAACACGCGCTCGACGATGCGCTGGCGGTTGACATAGGTGCCGTTGAGGCTATTCAGATCGAGAATGACAAAACCGGAATCCCGACGCACGATCCGGGCGTGATGTCGCGACACCTCGTCCGCAACCAAGGGGACAGTGTTGTCCTCCGCGCGTCCCAGGCGCACTTCGTTTTCAGACATCGCCACCGTTCGAGGCGGCACGCCCGGCTGTTCAATGATCAGCTGCGGCATAGGCGATCTCTCCGTTCAACCACGATCATAGCAGCCTATCCGGGAACGGTCAACGGAACCAGACATCCATTGATCGAATACCCATCATACGCTCGCGGGAAAGACGAATCTTCTCTTTCGAAACGTTTTCCGGCATGGCGCTCACGTGTAGCGCGCTTGTGGATGGAACGACACAACGGCGGCGGTGGCGCCGGTGGGGGAGAATTCTCCGGCGTCGGTGATGCGGACGCCGAGAAGGCGTTCGGCGTCGAGAATGTCGAGGATCGTGCGGTTGTTGGCGGTGTGGGTCATGGCGGGGTAGCCGGGCGACCAGCGGATGCCGTGGTGCGGATCGAATCCCAATTGTTCGCGTTGAAGCGCGTGGAGGTAGTCGGCCATGTCTTCGGCGACGCGGTCGGATAGGCCCTGCAAATACAGGCTGGACTCCGAGTCTTGCTCCTCGCGAAAACGCGCCAATTGATCGTCCACCTGCGGGCCGCTTGTCGAGAGTTGAATGCCGATGACGTCGAAACGCCCGGGATCCGCAGGCATGAAGTACTGCGCCGCGCAGACAGTGTCCTTGCGTTCGGCCCCGATCACGACCGTGAAATCAAAACGGCAGATCGGCGTTGCGAGATCGTCGGGATGGTACACGACGACCTCATCGCCTTCGGACTGGCAGGGAAACAAACCGTAGACGCCCTGCGGCTGCACCCATCCTTCACGTCCGGCGCGCGCGATCCATTCCGCGAACAGGCGTTCGAGCTTGTCGGCGGTCTCGCCTTGCCGTTCGCGCGCGGCGCTGCCGCCAAACTTCCAATTCAGCGCGAACAACGTGCGCTTGTCGAGACGCGGCGCGAATTCTTCGAGGCGGAACGTCACGACCTTGGGCGGCATATACGCGCCTTCGGGCACGCGGTGCTCGTCGAAACCGATCACGCGACGCGGCAACGTCGCGAAGAGCTTGTCTTCCTCGCGCGACATACGCTGCGCCCGCTCAAGGTTTGCGTGAAGTTTTTCGCGGTTTTTCGCGAGGACATCATCGCGCCCCTCCACGTTGCGCAGCGCGTTCATGACGTTCACGCCGTCCATCGCCGTCGCGCAGTAAAAAACATTATCGCGCATCTGCGCCGCATCGTCGCCGCCGGCCATCGCGACATACGCCGCGTGCCGCCAATTCACCGGCGCGCCGCCGATGAGCGCCGGCACATGCGCAAGGCCCTGCTCCTGCATCATCTTCGACACGGCGATCATGTGGTTCGAGGTCTGCACGAGCAGCGCCGACATGCCGATGGCCGTCGCGTTGTGCTCCTTCGCCGCGTCGAGGTAGTCCTGCAACGGCGTCATCACGCCAAGGTCGATGACGCGGTAGCCGTAGTTCTCGAAGAGCGTCTTGGCGAGGTCCTTGCCGATCGAGTGGACGTCCTGGTAGACCGTGCCGATGACGATCGTGCCCTTGTACTGAATCTCGCCGTGCAACTCGACGCCGGAGCGCACGCGCATGTGCTCTTCGAGAAAGCCCATCACCTGCTTCATCACGTCCGCCGCCTTGAGCAAATGCGGCAGCGAAACCTCGCCGCGCGCGAAACCGTCGCCAAGGTCCTGCATCGCGCGCATGAGAAAACGGTTGATGAAATCGAGCGGGTCGTGGCGCTGGATGGCCTCGACGGCCTGCAACACGATTTTGTCCTGATACGTATAGGTATGCCCGTCAAGTTCGAAGGCGCCGGACTCGCGTTCCTTGAACCCGTCGACGATCTTCTCGCAGATCGCGATCTCGGGATCGAGGTCGTCGTAGGAGGTGCGCCGCACGACGACGTGCCCCTTCTTCTCTTCCGCGATCACTTCGAGCTGCGCGAAGGCCTCCATGTCGCGTTCGAGCACGGCGCGCAGGCCGAGATCATAGTCGCGCGGGTCGAGATCCTTCACGAAGACATAATGGTTCGGGTTGATGATCGCCGCGTCGAGTCCGCGCTTGCGCGCTTCGTCGAGCCACACCGACGTCAAGACCTTGCGCATGTACGGTTTCTTCGCGAGGCCGTTGGTGAGGTTGCCGACGCCGCACACGGTGTGCAGATCGGGATGGATCGATTTGATCAGCGGGATCGCGTTGAGCGACTCGACGGCGAAGTTCATGCCTTCGACCGACTCCGACCCGATCGGAAACACGTTCATGTCGATGAAGAGTTGCTCCGGCGCGACGCCATGCCGGGCGGCGCTCGATACGATCGCCTGCGCGAGTTCAAACTTCTCCTGCGCCGTGCTGCCGGGGCCTTTCGGGCCAGTCGCGAGGCCAATGTAGACGGGCCAATGCCCCTTTGTCGCTTCGAGGACGGCATCGGCCTTTGTGACGCCCGGCGCGACTTCTTCCATCGAGATGCTGTTGATAATCGGCCTGCCCGGATAGACCTTGATCGCCTCGAGCAACGCGTCCATCGCAAACGAATCCAGCGACATCGCGCCCGAAAAATCCGTGGTCTGCCGATGCACGACCTCCTTGAGCACGTCGGTCGTGTCGACGACGTTGCTGTCCATGCAGACATCGATCACGCGCACGCCCAAATCGCGCACTTGTTCGACAATCACCTCTTCGAGCGCGTGGTGATCGATTTCACCGCCGCCTTCGACGGCCTGCCGCACGGCCTGCGACCCGCGCACATTCAAGCGCTCGCCGATGAGGATCAACGTCTTGCTGCCGTCGAGCAACACGGCTTCCTGCGGTCCACTGATGTAGACGCCCGGTACGGGTTTGCGCGATTTTGGTTTGATCCCGCGCACGGCATCCGCGATGGCCGCAATGTGCGCGGGCGTCGTGCCGCAACACCCGCCGACGATGTTCACGCCGTAGTCGCGCACGTAGCCCGACAGCAGTCTCGCCATCTCGTCCGGCGGGAACTGAAACACGGTGCGGCCATTTTCGGAGCGCGGCAGACCTGCGTTCGGAATGATCGATATCGGCAACGGCGAATGCCGCGACAGTTTCTCGACGGCCTTCTGCATGAGGTCCGGGCCGATGCTGCAATTGATGCCGAACGCGTCCACGCCGATGCCTTGCACGGTGACGAGCGCGGCGTGAATGTCGGTGTTGAATATCTGCATGCGCGCGTGCTGGTCGACCGTCACCTGCGCGATGACGGGCACATAGCGTCCACGTTCCGCCATGGCCATCTTCCCGCCAAAAACCGCCGCCTTGAGTTCGAGAACGTCCTGTTGCGTCTCGTACAACAACGCGTCCACGCCGCCATCCAGCAGGCCAAGGACCTGATGGTAAAAATTGTCGGCGATCTCGTCGAAGGTGGCTGTTTTCAAATCGGCCTGCGTGCTCGACACGACCCGGTTCGACGGCCCCATCGAGCCCAGCACAAACAGCGGGCGTCCATCGTAATCGGGGTCGGCCTGATACGTCTCCCGCGCACGACAGGCAATCTCCGCGCCGACCCGGCTGAGGTAATACGCAAAGTGGTCATACCCGAGCAGACGCGGATCGACGTTGTGCGGGTTGGGCGCAAAACCCTCGGTATTGAGCCCGCCAAAATTGTATTCGAGCAAGCGGAACGGCGACGCGCCAAAGGTGTTGGTTTCGACGGCATGCGCGCCCGCGCGGTAATAGGCCAAGTGGATGCGCTCGATCTCCTCGGGCCGCGAGAAACACAGCAGGTCCGACAACATGCGAAACTCGGACCCGCCAAAATCCTCGTCGCGGAACCCTGACGACTGAATCTGCGTCCCCATCGCCCCGTCCAACACCAGGACGTTGTTTTCCAGGAATTCGATCAGTGAAATATCCAAACCACTCCCTCGGTGCGCGTTGGCGGACAGATCCGCTTTCCTGCATGCTCGCCTGTGCCAAGAAACATTGCCGGCGTTCGGATGCTTCCCTCGCAAGGCGAGCACGATGCGCTGAATGTACCACAAGCGCGCCAAGCTGCCAAGAACGCGATGGTTGCGCCGATCCCCGTCCAAGTTGTGCCTGCGGGCGCCCGCGTGGTACAACCGATCGTTGCGTACAGACGCGCGAAGGGGAGGTGACGGGTGAAGGCTTGGCTCGAAGGGCCGCCGCTGTTCCGGCACGAGACGTTCGTATCGTTGCGCGACGCGGACGCGGCAGGAGTGCTGTTTTTCGCGCGGCATCAGGCACTGGCGCATGACGCGTACGAAATCTTCTTGACGCGCAACGGCATGAATCCAGGCAAAATCATCGCGGAAAGCCGCTACGCGCTGCCAATCGTGCATGTCGAAGCGGACTACCGCGCCCCGTTGCATTGCGGCGACGGCGTAGTCATCGAGATGCGCGTGGCCGAGGTGCGCACGCGTTCGTTCACGCTGGAATTCTCGCTGTCGAACTCCGAAGGCGCGCTGGCCAGCCGCGTCCGCACAACGCACGCCTCCGTCAGCTTGGCTACGCGCAAAGCCGTTCCATTGCCGGAAGAACTGGTCCGCGCGCTCCGTCCAAACGATGCCAACCCCGTATGTGATTCGTGACATGCGGCGCACGCTGCTTTCCATATACCGTTTACTCGAGTCCCATTTCGGCCCAACGCATTGGTGGCCGGGAGACACGCCGTTCGAGATCGCCACAGGGGCAATCCTGACGCAAAACACGGCGTGGACCAGCGTGGAGCGCGCCATCGCGAATCTGAAGGACGCCGGCTTGCTCGACCCGCACGCCATCCTCGCCTGCGAAGACGAGACATTGCACCGCGCGTTGCGTCCCAGCGGATACTTTCGGGTCAAAACGAAACGCCTTCGCAGTTTCTGCCGGCATCTGTGCGATCGCTACGACGGCGACATGGCGCGCATGACGCGGCGGCCTCTCGCCGAACTCCGGCCCGAGTTGCTCGGCATCGCGGGCATCGGTCCGGAAACAGCCGACGACATATTGTTATACGCCTGCGATAAACCCGTTTTCGTGGTCGACGCGTATACGCGGCGCCTCCTCAGCCGGCACGGACTGTGCTCGCCGAATATCGACTACGAGAGCCTGCGCGCTTTATTCGAATCCCGCTTGAACGCGGACGTGGCGATGTTCCGGGAATATCACGGACTGATTGTCTATACAGGCAAGGATTTCTGCCGCTCCCAGCCTCGCTGCGATGCTTGCCCCCTGCGCAAACTGCTCCGATCGGGCGCGCCCGTCGCCGCAAAAGGCAAGGCGCCATCCTGAACAGCGGCAACGCACAAGACCGTCGGTGGCGGCGTCCCGGAAAGAACCTTACCCATACGGAAATGTAGGATTCTCCACCTGAAACAAACCCGTAAGTAGGTTTTGAAGCCTAGCAGCGCGCCCATTCACGCTAGTCTCTGGGCAATGGCCGAAGAGACCGTCATGGCGCGCCTCCCCCTCGCCCCGCACTGGCGGAGATGTTCCCCAAGCGCTGGATATCGCGGAAACGCTTGCTGCGCCTTCGAGCCCGCCCTCCTGACAATCCCGGCGGTTATGCCCCAACAGGTTGCCTAAATTAAGAGAGTCGAGGTCCGTTTTCATTCATTGGCACATCTTTTGCTTGTTCCTGATGCAACTTTTTGCTTCGCAAAACGTTCGCGTATACAGGCTATGCCCTGCGCCTCGGTTTGTTGGCATCGCGCACCGGCGGCGCCCGCACGGGATGAAGGCAAACGATTGCGCGCCGCAAGGGCTTTGGCTATACTCCGCTGGGTCACTGAAAACGGAGGTGTGTGCTGTGAAGAAAGTCGAGGCGATCATCAAGCCGTTCAAACTGGAAGAAGTCAAAGAAGCCTTGGCGGCCGTGGGCATCCAAGGGCTTACCGTTACCGAAGTGAAAGGGTTTGGGCGGCAAAAGGGCCACAAAGAACTGTACCGCGGCGCGGAGTACGTGGTCGAGTTCCTGCCCAAAGTGAAGTTGGAAATTTTCGTGACGGACGCGGTCTGCCCCAAAGTGGTCGACGCCATCGTCAAGGCGGCCTCGACCGGCCGCATCGGCGACGGCAAGATCTTCGTCTATTCGATCGAACAGGCCATCCGCATCCGCACAGGCGAGACGGGCGACGTCGCGATTTCCTGAGGGCTATCCGGACGCGTCGCGCGCTACAAGACGAGCACCGCGATATCGGCAATACGGCGACGCGTCGGGACGCGTCACAATAGATGGTTCGGTCGTAAACTGGATGGAGGCAGCCATGAAGAAAGAGTTGAGTCCCAAGGACGTAATGAAGCTAATCAAAGAAGAGGACGTGAAATTCGTGGATTTCCGCTTCATGGATTTTCCCGGCCTCATGCAGCACTTCACCTACCCCGTCCGCGAGTTTTCGGAAGACGCGTTCGAAGAAGGCCTGGGCTTCGACGGTTCGAGCATTCGCGGCTGGCAGGCGATCAACGAGTCCGACATGCTTGTCCTGCCGGACCCCTCGACGGCGGTCATCGACCCCTTCGCGGAATTCAAAACGGTCATCCTATATTGCAACATTCTCGACCCGATCACGAAGGAGCGTTATTCGCGCTGCCCGCGCAACATCTCCCAAAAGGCCGAGAACTACCTCGTGTCGACCGGCATCGCCGACACCGTTTTCTTCGGGCCAGAGGCCGAATTCTTCATTTTCGACGACATTCGCTTCGACAGCGCATCGAACTGCGGCTACTATTTCATCGACAGCGTCGAAGGCATCTGGAACTCGGGGCGCGAAGAGTATCCGAACCTCGGGTACAAGCTGCGCCATAAGGAAGGCTACTTCCCCGTTCCGCCTGCGGATTCCCAGCAAGACCTGCGCAGCCGCATGGTCGAGAACATGCTGAAAATGGGCCTCGAAGTCGAATGCCACCACCACGAAGTGGCCACCGCCGGCCAGGCCGAGATCGACCTGCGCTTCGCCCCGATGACCCAAATGGCCGACGATCTGACCCTCTTCAAGTATGCCATCAAGAACACCGCCAAGATGGCCGGCAAGACCGTTACGTTCATGCCCAAGCCCCTGTTCGGCGACAACGGTTCCGGCATGCACTGCCACCAGTCCCTGTGGAAGGGCGGCAAGCCCATGTTCGCGGGCGACAAGTACGCCGGCCTCAGCCAGGAAGCCATCTGGTACATCGGCGGTCTGCTCAAGCACGCCCCGGCCCTGTGCGCCCTGACCAACCCGACCACCAACTCCTACAAGCGTCTGGTCCCGGGATACGAAGCGCCGGTCAACCTCGTGTACTCCCAACGGAACCGCTCCGCTGCGGTCCGCATCCCCTTGTACTCGCAGAGCCCGGCGGCGAAGCGGATCGAG
>JAKJDA010000290.1 GCA_022706165.1 Candidatus Hydrogenedentota bacterium
GAAACGGGGATAGTACTGATACACCGGCGAGAACGCCCATTGCAGGTCGACCAAGTGATTGTCGCGCAGTTGGCTGTGCCAGCGCTTCCAGTGCACCGGTTGATACCACCCGGGATACGCCGCGGCGAGATCGACCTTTTCTTCCGGCGGGAACACGCACTCGTGGCCATGCTTGCCCCAGTTCGGGAACATGCCCGCCACCATCCACAGGCGAGTCGTGTTGGCGCGTTCATGCTTCAGCCAATCCGCGGCGGACCGCGGTATCGGGTACACATCTTCCGAAGGCACGGACCAGCGGCTGAAATGCTTGAGCATGTTCACGTAGAGTCGGTCCGCGACGGGGTCCTTGCCGAGATTCTCAAGGATGCGCATGTGGGTGAACACGATGCGCCCGCTGCCGAAACGCCGCACAAGGATATCGCTGCCCCACCACTTGGTCTCGCCCATCATATAGTTGCCCGCCGCAATGGGCGCGGTGTCAAAGGTGCCGCAGATGTCCTCGTCGGACGTCTCGATAAAGGTCTTGGGGGCGACAACGTTGCGGTACGGCTGCCGCATAAGGCAACGTGCCGGAAGATCGTCAAAGACCGGATGCAATTTGGCATAATGATACATGCCCAGGAAACTGCCGGCGCCGTCTTTCGAGGTGGCCGACAGGTTCGCGTCCAAATGCGCCGCGAAATCGTTCCAGTCCTCCGGAAGTCCGAAAAAAACCGCCACGGCGCCGCCCTTGACCTCGCCGAGGGCATCGAACAGATCGGGGTGCGGGTAGGCCCGAATCGTGTTGGCAAGCGGCGGAAAAACGTGAATGGAGGCGGCGCGATCGCCGGACTTGGCCAGAGCGAGACAGCGGTCGCGCCATTCGCCATTGGGGTCGACGACGTGCACCTCGATGCCGCACGGCGGGGCCGGTTCGTATACGTAAAACTCCGCCGAACTTTCGGCAGCCACTTTTCCGTTGAGCGAAATCCGCACGACGAATTTGTGCGTGCCCGAGGCGCCAGACGCGGAGATGCTCCCGACCCACAGCTCCTTGAGGTGCTTGGGAAGTTTCATGCCGCGTTTCTTTTTCCACAGCACCTGGTTGGTCGGGCTGACGACCTGCAACGATATTTCCGCGTAGGCATCGAGGCGCGCCTCGTTTGCCAGGATCACGCGCACGTCGACTTCCTCGCGCGGGACCAGGTTGTAGCGCGCGGCGTGAATGATGGGGCGCAGTTTTTGCTGCACCGCCTTGAGGGTCTGAAACACCGGTTTGGGACGCCGCCAGCGATCGAGCATGCCCGCGCAGAACTCATGGCCCGCGTCGCACAGTTGGGTGTAGCAATAGCCCGCCATCTTGGGATTCGACCGGATCGCCTCGACCTGGAACCGCGCGGCATCACACTGCAACTCGCGCGCTGCGGCCGTAAACCCGGCGAAATCTCCAAAAATGCGGTCCAACTCGCGTTCCTTGAAACCCTGCTGAGCGGCGTCGAGCATCTTGACAAGGAACCGCGCGTCTTTCAGCTTCTCCTTGTCCGAGCCGTACTGCTCGATCACATCCGGCAGGTCTTCCATGCCGCCAAAACCGAACTCCGACAGAAACACCAGCGTTTCCGGATCGCCGCTGTTGCGGAAGTAATTCTCGATATCGTTGTCGACGGGTGCGCGCTGATAGATGTGAAGATCGTCATACGGCTCAAGTTCCTCGTGGAACGGGCGCATGTACCGCGCCACTTCGCGCGTCGCGTTGACGCCGCCGGAATCGTCGATGATGAGACGCGTCGGGTCAAGCGACCGCGCCAATTTGCAGAGGTCTTCCTTGATATCCTGCGCGCCGCCGTGGGTGACGTATTTCGCGTTGCCGGTTTCGTTGAGCATGCCCCAAACAATGACGCACGCATGGTTGCGGTCGCGCAGCACCAACTCGCGCACTTCGCGCTCGCAACGTTCCTGCATATACTCCGACTTCTGAATCCAGCCGATAGGCGGCTCCGCATACGCGAGCAGGCCGATCTCGTCGCAGAGATCGAGCGTGATCTTCGGCGCGGTCTTGATATGCAGCCGAATCATGTTGAAGCCGGCGTCTTTTGCGAGTTGCAGTTCGCGCCGCGCGATTTCCTCGCTCTCCGGCGCAACGAGGCTGCGCGCGTAATCCGGTTGATGCAAGATTCCCTTGAGTAGAATGGGATGGTTGTTCAGGTAGAAGCGCCGTTCCTTCACCGTGAACTCGCGCATGCCGAAACGCGCCGATGTCGAATCGACCACCACGCCGTCCTGCACCAGTTCGCACTCGAGCGTGTACAAGCGAGGGTGGTCCGGCGACCACAGCTCATGATCGGGGAACGACACGGTCAAGGCGCCGGGCTCGCCGTTCGCCGATGCCTGCGTGCCCGCGATGCACACGCGCACTTCGCCGGCTTGCGACGTAGTCACGACAGCGCGGACGCGTTTGCCGCGAATGTCGGGTTGCACAAAGACGTCGGTGATGTGCGCCGGGTGTCTGCCCGTCAACGTCACGCTGCCCCAAATGCCGCCGAAAGACCAGTAGCCGGTTTCCTTGGCCGACGGGAATTGACGGAACCGGTACGGGCCAAACCCGTCGGGACCGTGCGGATCAATAATGCGGACGGCGACGGCGTTTGCGCCCTGCTGGACCGCCGAGGTGACGTCGAAGCGGAACGGCGTGTAGCCGCCTTCGTGTTCGCCCACGCGTTGACCGTTGACCCAGACCTCGGCGTAGTAGTCCGCACCCTCGAAATCCAACGAAACGGTCTTGCCACTCCACGTGTCGTCCAACGCGAACTCGCGGAAGTACCAGCCGACGCCGTCATAGTCCGGCGCCCACAGATCCCATACGCTGGGGACGCTGACATCGATGGCTTCGGGAAACGCCGAGAATCCCGGCTGAAACCAGCCCGCTTTCTTGCCGCAGTCTTCGGGATCAAGAACAAGGCGCCACGCGCCATTGAGGACTTGTTGTATGCGCAACGTATTACTCATTTCATCTCTCGGGTTGAGGTTGATGTCCTCAGGAAAATGTCAGCAGCGCCACAAGCAACATGGCAAACCCGACAAACAATTTTGCGAATATGCCCAGCGCCTTGCCGATGGCGGCGCCAAGCCCCGTCCACATCGAGGCGCGCACGCCTTTCTCGAGCATAAGATATTCGTACAGGGCGGCGCCCGCAAACGCTCCGACACATGCGCCCAGAAGCGTGCCCACGATCGGAAAAACGGGGGTGCCCGCAACCGCGCCAATCAAACATCCCGCAACCGCAGCGACGATGGCTCCTCTGCCCCCGCCGAATTTGGCCGCCCCATATCCTGCCGCCGCCGTCTCGAGCACCTCGCCCACGATGGCCAATACCGTCAGGATGACTAGGGTCCAGACATTGAAATGCTCGAAACCGGTGGCCGCCCATGCGATGGCTACCGCGCCCAAAATGATCCAGTTGCCGAACAATCCCACCAGATCGAGGAGCAATCCGACGCCAATCGCCACGCCGAATGCCGTCCAACCGCCAATCGCCAACGCGGTATCCATGAAGCTCGATGCCCTTTCCGCGAACGCGCGCTCTCCTTTGTGCGAGAAAGCGCTGCCTTATGCTACCATCACGACTCGTTCGCGCAAGGGGCAGATTGTACCGGAAAGGAAGACATTTGTGAAATCGACATTGGACTGTTTGGAATGCTTTGCGAGGCAGGCGTTGCGCGCAGCGAGAATGGCCACGGACGATGAGGCCATTCAACGCCGCATCGTCAACGATACATGCGCTCGCATCCCGCATATGGACCTGAATGCGAGCCCGGCGGCCTTGTCGATGATTTGTTATGAACTGACCGCTCGGCATTCCGGCAACCTAGACCCCTATCGCGATGTCAAGCGTGAACAGAACGAAACGGTCCTCGCGTTGGAGCCGGAACTGCGCCGGCTTGTCGCGGAGAGCCCCGACCCGTTGGAGACCGCGCTGCATCTTGCGGCGGCGGGCAACATCATCGATCTCGGCACGTTACATGCCGACTGCATCGACCTGCGCGAAGCCATCCGTCAAGTGCTGCAAGAGCGCTTCGCCATCGATCACGGCGCCATATTGCGTCGAGACCTCGCGCATTGCAATGACCTCTTGTTTTTCCTGGACAACGCGGGCGAGATCGTTTTCGACAAGATCCTCATCGAGCAACTCCTCGAACACGCCCCCGTCACCGCGGTCGTCAAGGGCGGCCCCATCATCAACGACGCCATTCTGGCCGACGCCGAGCAGGTGGGCCTCACGCGGG
>JAKJDA010000291.1 GCA_022706165.1 Candidatus Hydrogenedentota bacterium
GGACGAATATGTCGGTTGCCGATAGTCGTGCAGACTACGACGCCTCGCCGGGATACGTCACGGGCGTGGTCTCCGATTATTTCACCGCGTACAATCAATGGGGGCATGTTGCGACGATTGCCGCTTCGACATTCACCTTCACCGGAGCCTATTTGACCGCCGCCTGGAATGAAGGCTTGAACATCGACGTTCTGGGCTACCGGAACGGGTCGCTGGTGTACAGCAGCACGGTCGTTGTCGATCCCTATGCGCCGACCTGGTTCGCCTTCAACTACGTGGACATAACCAGCCTCGTGATGCAATCGTATGGCGGCGTCGACGTCATACCCGGAGGAGAGGGCGTGCATTTCGTCATGGACAATTTCACGTTCAACGAATCTCCGGTCGTTCCCGAACCCGCAACGCTGTTGCTCTTGGGCGTGGGCATTGCCGGAATCGGAGTGCGCCGTTTCCGCCGCTAATCACCGGTAATCAAAGGCATACAGGACAGCATCATGCGCCTCTGCCATGATCCCCATGGCAGAGGCGTTTTATGTTCCCGGGGGCGCGCCTTTCCGAGCAATCCATGGACGACAACGATCCGTCGATCGGGCCGATCTGGTATAATGCCCTAGGCCCCTGTGCGCTCTGAAGAGCCGGCCGTGCGTTGGAGGGGGATGCCATGCGTTCTGCGGGGAAAACATATTCCGTGGAAGGAATGCGCCAGCCAAGCGGTAATAGCCGGGAACGAGGATGGCCGATTGATCGAATTTGACTGTCCATATTGTGGAAAACGCTTCGGCGTAAGCGAAGAGCACGCTGGCCGGGCAGGGAAGTGTCCGTCATGCCACAGCAGCATCGAAGTGCCTGCCCCGAACGGATCAGGACGATTTGATGATCTCAGCGCCGAGCAGCGCGTCGAACTTCTTCTTCGCGGCATCCGCGACATCAGTCTGCGCTACCGGGAGCAGCGCGAGCAATTTCGAATCCTGCACGAAAAGGCGAAAGTCCTTCACAACACCGCCACCAAGGCTCTCCAGAAAAACCAAGAATTGCGCCTCGCAAAGGCTCAGCTCGGGGAAGCGCAGGCAATGCTCGCGGCGCTGCGCCAGGACTTGACGCAGACATCCCAAGCTCTTGGAACGGCGATCGAACAACGGGACCGATTCGCCGACGAAGTCAACGAACTCCGTCAAGAAATAGAACGTCTGGAAACTCTTGCCGCCGGATCCGAAGCCGTGCGCATCGAAGCGGCGCGCGCGAAAGAGCTTGAGGCGGAAGTGGCGCGCCTGCGCGAACACGTCTCGGACGTTCGCTTGGCCAGCGGCGCCGAAGTGGACCAGCGCATCGCCGCCTTGCGCGAGGAACTGGAGGCGCTGCATTCCGAGCGCGACGTCCTCCTGTTCCGCATAGAAGCCGCTGAAACCGGTCGTGTGCAAATGGACGCCGCTTGCAGACAAGCCGACACCGCCATGCAAGACATCCGGGACGAGCTAGGCAAGATGCACGAGTTCGAGGGACGTTGCGCCGCCCTGGAGACCGAACGCCTCGCCTTGCGCGAAGAAATGCGCGAAACTGCGGCTGCCGCACAACGCATTCAGGCCGAACTCCAGGAAACGATCAAGGCCTTGGGCGCGGCGGAGGCGCAAACCGACGAATACCGCCGTTCCAGAGACCGCGCCGCCGAAGAAAACGACATGCTGCGCGCCTCGTTGACGGCGATTGAAGAGCGTTTTCGAGAGGTCGAATACCGCGCAGGAAAGGCCGATGTCTTTGAGCAAGAACGCAACACCGCGCAACGTCTTTGCCGTGAGCTTGAGGATCAACTGGCGCAACTCCGGGAAGGATGGGGCCAACTTGCGCTCAACTCGGACCAGGCCGCCGCGCAGGCCGCTCAAGCCTTGCTCGACGCCCAACAAGCCGCCGAACATTTAGCGAACGAAAAAGCCTGCCGGGCTCAAACAGAATCGGAACTGGCGCGCGCCGTGGAAGCGCGCGACGCGGTGCAAGCGCGTCTCGACGAAACCCGAAGTCGTCTCTCCCTTCTCGAAGAAACGGAGCGCGACGCACGCGACGCCTCCGCCCGGTTCCGAGAGTCCCAAGCGCACGTCGAACGCCTCACGATCGAATTGGCGCAGTCGGCCCAGGCGCTTGGATCCGCCGAAGCCAAAGCGGACATTGCGACGCGGGAATTAGACAAAAAACAGGCCGAGGCGGATGAACTTCGCGCGCGCCTCGATGCCGCATTGGCGGAGCAAACCTTCCCATGGAGAAACCGGACAGCAAGAAGCGAAGAGCAGGCGCCCAGCGAGAAAGAAACGGAAGATTGGGAAATGGAGGCCGTTCCGGAAGACGTGGAAAAAGAGCTGGAGTTTGTGCCCGAGGTGCTTGACGATGAGGCGCCCCTCAGCGACGAAATGATGAGGACCCTGTTGCGCTTCATTGCGCCTGAAGAGGAGAAACGGTAGAGGCCTGCCCGCGCCTGCAGACGCGCGGCAAGGACAGCCCAGAGGATTTCATGCAAAAACTCATTGTCACCTGTGAATGCGGTCAGCGAATGCAGGTTCCCCGTTCCGCCATCGGACGAACGGGAATGTGCCCAACCTGTGGACGCACCATGGCCATTTCGGCGGACAACAGCAGCCCGGCGACCTCCTCCCAGCAGCGCGGCCGGTTCTTTTCGGCCAAGACGAGTTGGTGGCGCGGAGGCGCGGCCGCCGTCTCGCCGACGGACGACGCTAAACGAAAGTTCGGTCAAGCCGTGGACCTCTATTACGCGCGTCACTACGCCGAAGCATTGGCCATTTTCGACGATCTCCTCCGCCGTTATCCCGGAAACGCCGATATCGAAAGCGGTCGTCGCGAATGTCTCGCTTCCTTGCGACGTCCGCAACAAACCTTGGCGCTGGAGGACAAGGGGGCTTCCTCCTTCGGAAATGCTGGCGAAGAATTGAACGAGACCATGATCCGGCGCATTGTGTTGCACAAAATGCTGCACGGCTCCACCGACGCCGTCCAGCTTCAGGCTGCGGAGCTCGCGTGCAAACTGCTGGGACTGTTTGACGCCGATCGGCATGAAAAACGGACTCGTCCTGGGGATCGCGATCCACTCGCCCATCCCCAGACCGGCAACGGCGGCAACGGACGAGCGGACCGCGATCACGACGACGATGGAAACGGCGCCGCTGCACTCTCCCAGGAAAACGACAGCGACGGCGCGCTGCAGGAACGGGAGCCGCTCGATCGCACTGCGCCCGAAACATAGGCCCCTCCCGCACGCAATCTGTTGCCGCATCCGTCGATGCCCGTGCGCAAGGGCGCGCCGAGGGCCGTTTCCACCGAGAGACACACGTGAAGAAGACAACAAGAGGAGTCTCCGCGAGTGGACGAATCGCGATACCGAGTGGCGCTGGACCTAAGCTGCGTCTACGAACAGCCACGAACAGGAGTCGGCTACGCCGGCCTCCATCTCGCGCGCGCCTTGCTCGCCCGCATGTCCGGCATCGACTTCCGCCTCTTCGCCACGCGCCCCCGGAACGTTCCTGCACGTTTGCCGGAATTGGGGCTGCCCTTTTCACGGGAAACCGTCCTTCCCTATGCGCGCCGCTTGAAACGGATGCTTTGGACCACCCTCGAATGGCCGCCGATCGAATGCTTCACCGGCAACGTTCACATCGCCCACGATCTCTTCCATCAGCTCCCCGCAACACGTCGCGCCCGCCGAATGGTGACCGTCCACGACCTCTCGTTTTTCCGTCACCCCGACATGCACACCGAAGAAACCGTTCGACAACACACGCACCTGCTCCGCCACATCGCCCGATCAGCCCACGCCTGCGTGGCCATTTCCCACAGTTGCAAAAACGACATGATCGAATTTTTGGCGATGGACTCCGACCGCATTCACGTCGTGCCGTGCGGCGTGGAAACGGCCGATTTCGAGGACCCTCTGGATGCAACACAACTAAAGAATCTCCAAGACCGACTCCGCATCGGTCCCCGCTACTTCATCCACCTCGGAACCATCGAACCGCGAAAGAACCTCCCCCGACTCATCGAGGCCCACGCCCATTTGTTCGCGCGCCGCCGCGATTGCCCCAAACTCCTCCTCGTGGGAAAAATCGGCTGGAAAGCGGCAACCGCCCTTCAGGCCATCCAAGACGCCGGCGCTTCCGGCCGCCTCATCCACGCCGGTTACCTAAGCCGCTTCGACGCCGTGTCGCTCTTGCGCGGAGCCGTCGCATGCGTCTACCCATCGCTCTATGAA
>JAKJDA010000292.1 GCA_022706165.1 Candidatus Hydrogenedentota bacterium
CGCCACGGAAGTCTACTCCGGTCTCTGGCCGGAGTGACGCGCGGAAAACGGAGTGGGCATGGCGCTAAACCTCGCCGTACTGCTTTCGGGCAACGGCACAACGCTGCAGAATCTCGTCGATCGCATCGATCGCGGCGAATTGAGCGCGCGGGTGACGTGCGTCGTCAGCTCTCGCCAGGACGCCTATGGGATCGAACGCGCACGCAGGCACGGCATCCCGGCCGTTGTCGTCAACCGCAAGGATTTTGCATCGAGTGCGGACTTCAACGCGGCATTATGGCGGACCGTACGCCAGCACCCGGTGGACTTTGTCGCTTTGGCAGGGTTCATGAGTCTGCTGGAAGTGCCCAAGGACTTCGCGGGGCGCATCCTCAACGTGCACCCGGCGCTGATCCCGGCATTCTGCGGGAAAGGCATGTACGGCCACTACGTGCACGAAGCTGTCCTCGCGTATGGCGCGAAGTTGACCGGCGCAACGGTGCATTTTGTCGACGATCAGTACGACCACGGCCCGATCATCCTCCAAGCAAGCGTGCCCGTGCTTGACGACGACACTCCGGACTCCCTTGCGGCGCGCGTGCAGACCTGCGAGCGCGAATTATTTCCCAGGGCCATTCAACTCATCGCCGAAGGCCGTGTGCATATCGAAGGCCGCCGCGTGCGCATCGATTAGGCCTGGCGCAACCATTGGATTCTTCATCTCATGCTCAATGCCGCACGACACGACCGCGTTCTGGCCGTAACCTTCGATCTTGACGGGACGATCATCGATTCGACCGAGGCAATCGTGGAGTCGTTCTTCCACACCTTTGACACGCTGGGCGAGCCGCGACCGGAACGGGACGCTCTTGTGGGCACTATTGGCCACCTTCTTGAGGATCAGTTCGCCCTGTTTTCGAAGCGCGATCCGGCGACGTGCGCGCGCGTGTATCGGGAGTACTACGCGTCGGTGATGTGCGACAAGACCTTTCTGCTCCCGGGAGCCCGCGAGGCGCTGGAGCAGCTTCGAGCATCGGGCATGCGCATTGGTTTTGCGACTTCCAAGCTGCGGACGTATTCGGAAAGGATTCTTGCGCATTTGGGAGTGCTGGATTTTTTCGAGTCGCGCATTGGTCCGCGCGAAGTGAATCATCCGAAGCCGCACCCGGCAGCGGTGCTGGCTTCCGCCGAGGCGCTTGGCGTTCCGGCGCACGCGATGGCATTTGTCGGCGACACGCATTTTGACGTGCTGGCCGCGCACGCGGCAGGCGCTCGCTGTTTGTGCGTAACGACGGGGTACGCCACCCGTGCAGTCCTCGAGGCGCTCGAACCGGAGGCCGTGTACGATTCGCTGGCGGACGTGACGCGTCATCTTTTGGCCAGTGCTGATCCGCATGGCCAGGAGCGACTTGTTTCGCTGCCTCGTAATCCCTAGTGTAGTGATGCGCATGGGAAATCCAGCATGCGTGTCATCGCGATCAGCGCGAAGCATCTCCAAAGAGGAGCGGAAGTGCATGTGTATCGGCAGGAAAGCGGCCAATCGAATTGCAGGGAGCGGATTGTGGATCCTTGGCTTCGCGGCGATCATGATCCTTACAGGGTGCGCCACCCCCACTCGGCCGCAAGCCGCGCGCGACCTGCACCGTAGGGAATCGCGCACGCACGAAACCGCGCCGCAATCCATGAGTCAGACCCATGCCGCCAAAGAGTTCAAGGCGCTCGAAGACGCTGTAAAATCTTCTCCCGATGACGCCGGCGCGCATTATCGTTTGGGCAACGCTCTGTTCGATCAAAAGCGTTTTGAGGAGGCTTGCGTCCATTACGACGAGGCGGCGCGGCTAGACCCGCAGCACATGGCGGCCCTATGCAACAAGGGCTTGTGCTTACGCAACCTCGGAAAGCGCGATGAGGCCCTCGCGGCCTACCGCGCAGCGTTGGACATTCAGCCAAACGACGAGGTGACTCTCCAGAATATGGTGGTTCTTCTTCTTGACGGCGATCCGGGAGAATTGCTCGAACCGCTGCAACGGTTGTCCGCGATGAAGCCTGAGGACGTCGACGTGAACGCGGAACTGGCCAAGGTCTTGTACCGCACCGAACGCTATAAGGAAGGCATCGCGGCGTTTAAGCGCTTGATCGATCTGGATCCAGGTTTCGCGGACGACTACTACAACTTGGGGCTCTGCTATTTCAATCTTGAGCAGTACGACAATGCGCTCACGACATGGCTTACCGCGCTTGCGTACGATCGCAAGAATCCGTCCGTGCGCAAGGGCCTGGCGGTGGCCTATTGGAAACGGAAGGACTACGACCGTGCGTGGCAGGCCGTGCGCGAATGTCAGCGGCTTGGCATTTCGCTTGATCCCGAGTTTCTTCAGTCGCTCCAGCGGGATTCGCGCCGCGCCGGCCCCAGCAGTTGATTCGAGCGTGGAGTGATGCAGCAGGGAACGATCATGAACCTTGATTCGTCCGATTTTTATCGCGAACATAGCCCGATTACCGATCCCGGGCCGTTTGCGCATTTGTATCAGGGTCTCCCGCATGACGCACCCGCGCTTTGCGCGATGTTGCAAGGCCTCCTCATCCATGTGTTTCACGCCAAAAAATATGGCTTCCTGGTTCCGGAAGACCGGATGCAGGAGGTGCAGATCGCCGAGACGGCCGCGCTGCTTCCGGCTCTGCTCGCGCATGATCCGGCTCCGTTTTGGATTCAGCGCCCTCCCGAGCGCCGCCTTGTCGCAAGCTGCCGCCATTTCTCCGTGCTGCTCTGTTCGATATTGCGCAGTCAGGGCGTTCCGGCGCGCGTGCGCTGCGGATTCGAGGCGTATTTTCACAAGGGGAAGTTCGGCGATCACTGGGTGGCGGAGTATTGGGACGTCGCCCAGCGACGATGGGTGCTTGTCGATGCGCAAATCGACGACTTGCATCGCGCCGCATTCCGCATCGCATTCGATCCCTATGATTTGCAGCCCGATCGTTTCGCGGTGGCCGGGGATATGTGGCGGCGCTGCCGAACCGGCATGACGGACCCGAATCTGTGCGGCATGTTGAACGTCTGGGGCATCC
The DNA here is from genome assembly GCA_022706165.1 of Candidatus Hydrogenedentota bacterium. Classification (GTDB taxonomy): domain Bacteria; phylum Hydrogenedentota; class Hydrogenedentia; order Hydrogenedentales; family SLHB01; genus JAKJDA01. The sequence continues at coordinate 3,046 of JAKJDA010000292.1, forward strand.
ACTACGTTCGGGCGAATGTGGTCCGCGACGTTATGTGTCTCAACAAACTCGAGTTTTTCCCGTGGGACAGCGCCCCAATGATCGACCGGCCGGAAAACGCCTTCACGAAAGACGACACAGCCTTGATCGACCGATTGGCAGACATGACATGGCCGGAAGTCCGGACGCATGAAGTGCTCGAAGCGTACAGGGTCCATCCGGAACTGCGTGCGGAACGTCTGTCAAAAACAGGGCCCACCCTGGATATCGGGGCGTGATGGGTTGCGAACGCGCCATCATTTCGCTGTCCAGAAGCGCGATGCGCTGCCGCCGGGGCCGACTTTGATCTCGATTCTGCGCATGCACTTGGGGCAATGGCCGCTGAATGTCCTGCCGAAACGGTCGAGATAGACGCGAATGTAGACGTTGCAACACTTGAAATGCACCCCGATATAGGGACGCGGTTTCCGATCGGAATTCATCTGCGGTCTCGTGCCGTTCTGATGAGCATGGCCTATTTCCCCCGGGTCTTCTCGCCGTCGCGCGGCCTTCGCGGGGAAGGTTCCTCAGGATCGGTTTCCGCCGCGGGAGGCAACACCTTGTCCAGTATGGTCCACGAATGCCAGACAATTCCCCCAGCAACCGCCCCAAAAATGATTGCGATAACGACAAGCAAGAGAAACTGGATCATTAGGGTCGCTCCTCTGGATCGGCGTGCGGCGTCAGCAATGGATCGTCTTGGGGGGCAAGAAACGGCGTTGGCCGCGCATTGGAAGGCGGATCGAGCGTCGCTTCGGCGACGTGCCGGTCCTGCAGTTTCCTCACATCGCTCTGCACGGCCTGCAACTGTTTGTGTAGTTCCGCCACCTGGCGTTCGAGGTCCTCGTTCCTGCGTCTGAGCGCTGCGTTGGCGGACTCCACCGCTTTATACGCACGGCGCCACTCGCTATCTGTTGACCATGCGCTCGTGTCCCGATCGACCGCTGGATCCCCCAGCGCTTCGAAAGAAGCCTCCGACTTCTTTTTCGGAATTGGAACCAACGGCGAAGTCGGTTTCGTCCATGAAACCGCCGCATCTGACACCTCAGGGACGGCGGGAAGCTCCGGCTGCTTTGGCGGCATTGGCGCTACCGGAATCAAGGGTTCCACTTTTGGTTTCGCCGGGTTCGAGAGGGAGCCGTCCGAAGCGGCCGCGGCGGCGGATGGCGGTTCGCTGGTTG
>JAKJDA010000293.1 GCA_022706165.1 Candidatus Hydrogenedentota bacterium
CCCGCCGTAGAAACTGGACGCCGCCGCTTCGGGAATCTGACAGTTCAGGTCCTTGGTCGTGGGGGCCATGCGCGACTGGACAATGCCCAGCGCCGACATGCCGAAGGTGCCGATTTTGCCATTGCACCAAGGCTGGCTCTTTATCCACTGGACGGTGTCGGCGCCGTCAACGTGATCCGGTCCCCAGCCGTCGTCGCGGAACCCCCCGAAGATGCCCTGGCTGCCGCCGAGGCCGCGGACATCCTGGACGACGACAGCATAGCCGCTTTTGGCAAGGCTGACGGCTTTGCCTTCGGCGCGGCCGTAGGTGCTGCGAACGAGCAAGGTAGGCCACTGCGGACCGTCCGTTGCGGGCAAGTAGATGTCTGCGGCCAGTTCGATGCCGTCGCGCATGGGAATCTTGACGTCGGTCAGAGTCTGCGGCGCAGGAGGCTCTTCGGCGGCCGGTTGCGGCGCGGCGGCGGGCGCGGGAGGCGCGGCGGGCGCGGGAGATTGTTCTGCGGGGGGGGGAGCCTGAGCAGGCTGACAGGCTGGCAACGCCATCATCGCCAGGATGGCAAGGCACAAGCATGTGAAGGAGAGGAAGCGTCGAGACATGATCAGTGACTCCTTGTAGCTGATGTTGCAGCGAGACGAAGGAATCCGTCCCGCGATACGTATGCCTCGCACTTTAGCACATGGGGCGAGGGTTGTGGAAGTTTCCTTTTGGAAGCAGGAAGGGGCCGTTGCGTTGCGAAGGGCATGGCGGCGCGCCAGACGTCTTCCCGCTGTCTGCTTGTTGCGCCTCTGGGGGGATACCGGTATAATCGCCGTGTCCATGGTTATCGCGCGCGGATATGGACATGCGTATATGGGTTGCGCGCGGAAGTTTGGGAGAAAATTGGGATGAAGCATCTTCGCGCCGCCACCAAGAAATCGCCTTGTTTGCCTAAACCGGCCTCGTGGCTTTCGCAAAAGGCCCGCGACACTCGCGACGCTGTGCGGGACGATTATTACTCGAAGCGTAATTTTTTCACCCGGGACTAGCGGATTGCCTCGTTTCGTTTGAAAGGTGACCCCCGGTTGGCGCGTCGCGGGGGAGAAGGGGGGAGTTGTCCTTGTGCGGGCAAGGCGTTTTTTTCGCGAGGGAGGGGGATGCTTGGCCGAAATTTCGGTTGTAGGATTGGAGCGAACCTATCCCGGGGCGAGCCGTCCTGCAATCAAAAATCTGAGTTTTGAGGTTGCGCGCGGGGAGTTTTTCGGTCTTCTCGGCCCAAACGGCGCGGGCAAGACGACGACCATCTCGATTCTCTGCGGGCTATTGCGCCCTACCGCGGGTCATGTCGAGGTGCGCGGCGAACGTTGGGATGGGCAATCGCGTACGATGCCGCGCGGGATGGGGCTTGTGCCTCAGGATATTGCTCTGTACCCGACGCTGACCGTTCGCGAGAATCTCGATTATTTTGGGCGGATGAGCGGCCTTTGGGGCGGCGATCTCCGGAGACGGGTCGATCGGTGCCTGCATATCGGCGCGTTGGAATCGCACGCTTCGCGCCGCGTCGTCCAGTGTTCGGGGGGAGTCAAGCGTCGCGCGAATCTCGCGGCAGGGTTGCTGAGCGAACCGCCGATTCTCGTGTTGGATGAGCCCACCGTTGGCGTGGATGCGCAGTCGCGCAACGTGCTGATCGAAAACCTCAAAGCCATCAATCAATCCGGCACGACGATTGTCTATACAACGCATTACATGGAAGAAGCGGAAGCGCTGTGCACCCGGATCGCCATTCTCGACGCTGGAGGGGTGATCGCGCAGGGAGAGCCGGCGGAGTTGATCGCGCGGCAAAAAGATTGTTCGAGCCTCGTCCAGCTTTTTTTGGCATTGACCGGAAAAGAATTGAGGGAATGATGTTTTCGGGGAAAACTCCCTGGAAACAGGTTTTTTCCGGCGATGCCGCATCCTTTTGGGGCCGGTCATGAAATTTTTTGCATCGGCATACAAGGAGCTATTGATTCTCGTTCGCGATCGGGGAGGACTGGCGATTATTTTCCTCATGCCGTTGGCGCTTGCTTGTATTGTCACGATGATACAGGACAAGGCGTTCCAGTCCGTTTCCGAGAGCACGGTGTCGCTGGCGTTGGTAAACCGAGACGCCGGCGCGATTGGGCGGGGCATTGCGGAAAAACTGGCGGAAAGCGGCGATTTTTTTCTTGTTACGACCCATAAGGGCGTTGCGTTGGACGAAGGAGCGGCCCGTGGGCTGGTCACGCGCGGCGCGGCGCAGGTTTGCGTGGTGATACCGGAGGATGCGTCCGCGCATTTTGAGCAACGGCTTCGGGCGGAAATCGAGAAGGCTTTTGCCGAGGAGGAACTTGCGGAGGACGACGCGGCCTGGAAAGGCGATGAGCCGCCCAAGGAAAAGGGCGCTCTTTGCGTGGAGGTGTGCTTCGACCCCGCCGTGGGCAGTCTGTACAGGAAATCCGTGTTCCACGCTTTACAACGGCTGACCCAAGGCGTCGAGATGGGGTTGACCGTGAACGCCCTCGGCAACGCGTTCCGGAAGAAAATCGATGCGCTTGCCGCCGAAATGTCTGGAGAGGCTCCCGAGGACAACGGCGATCTGGTCGATCTATCGGGTCGCGCGTGGGCGGACGAAGCGTTGCTTCCCATGCGCGAGGTCTATCTCGAAGGGGGCCGGGAGCCCATCGTCCCCACGCCTGTACAACAGAATGTTCCCGCGTGGACGCTTTTCGCGATGTTCCTGATCGTCGTGCCGCTGTCGAGCAGTCTGATTCAAGAGAGGCAGCAGGGCACGCTTACGCGTTTACGGACGCTGCCGGTTCGTCCGTTCGTGCTGTTTGCAGGCAAGCAAGCGGTGTATTTGGGCGTGTGCGCGGTTCAGTTCGCGATGATGTTGCTTATCGGCGTTGCGGTCATGCCGCTGTTGGGCATGTCGTCGTTTGATCCGGGTTCGCACTACGTCGCGATGGTGTCGGTGTGTGCGGCGTCTGGCCTCGCCGCGACGGGGTTGGGGCTGGTCATCAGCGTGTTTGCGCGGAGCAACGAGCAGGCGGCCATGTTCGGGGCGACCATCGTGGTGATTGCGTCGGCGTTGGGCGGGATCATGGTGCCGACGTTCCTGATGCCGGCGGCGTTGCAGCAAGTCAGCGCTTTTTCGCCGATGAATTGGGGATTGAACGCATTTTTGGGCATTTTTGTGCGGCAGTATGGCTTTTGGGACGTATTGCCGGATGTCCTGAAGTTGTTGGCGTTCTTTGGGGTGACATTGTTCGTTTCATTGTTCTACACTGCTCGCAGACCGGAGTGAGCCGAACGGAGCCTTGATCAATGAAGGAAGAGGACGCGCGCGTCGACGACGATTACCAGCTTGTGTTGTACGTCGAGCGAGACGATGGAACCTACGGTCCGATCCAGACCGGTTCGTATATGAAGGCTCATTATTTCGCGGATTATCTGGCGCATCGCAGGAGCGTCCAGGAATCCGAGTTGGAAAAGCTCTGTGCGGGGGGCATCAGCCCAATCGCATATTATATGACGTGGCTTGGCCTGAGTGAAGGCGATCTTGCCGCGCGCGTGCGGATCAGCGTTCGGAGACTGCGCAAGCATCTGCGGCCCGAGTGTTTTGCGGCGCTTGATCTGCCGATGTTGCAACGCTATGCGGAGGTTTTTGGGGTTCCGGTGGCGAATTTGTTTCAGGTGCTGACGTCGGACAGCCCTGAAATGCGGCTCACCCAGGCCAAGACGGCCAACCCGTTGGTTGTCGTCACCCGGGCCGAGTCTTTTTCCGCCCATGAATAGCGAGGCGGGTTTCTGTCATCGGCTTGGGGCGCATTGTGAATCCAGCACGATCGCCGGCTTGTTGCGTCACGCGGGCGCGCCGTTGTCCGAGCCCATGGTGTTCGGCATTGCCGGGGCGATTTTTTTTGGTTATTTCGATACGCGGATGCTGCCTTTCCCTACGTTCACGGCGCGGAGTCAGCCGGGAAAGATTCGGGATTATTTGACCAAGTATTTGCGCATTGAGTTTCCAGGGCGGCGCTTCCGGCATCCGGGCAAGGCATCGGCCGCGTTGGATGCGCTTCTCGCGCGGGGAACGCCTGCGGCGGTGCAGGTGGATTTTTTTTATATGGACTATGTGCCGCCGTATTCGCGGGCGCATTTCAATGGGCATTTTGTGACGGTGGCCGGAAAGCGCGACGGCGTTTATTGGGTGAGCGACGCGTATTGCGCGGAGTTGAAGCCGCTTG
>JAKJDA010000294.1:0-3924 GCA_022706165.1 Candidatus Hydrogenedentota bacterium
TATTGTGCGTTTCGGCTTTCAGCGCGAAATGCCAGTTCTCGTCAAACTTGATGATGCCTGCGTTGTCGTGAAAAACGCTGATCAGCCAGTCGATTCGCTTCGCGACTTCCGAGGTTGTTCCCTTGACGTAGGTTTTGAAGAGGCTGTCGATTGCGCGCGCCTTTCCGCTTCCATCGTCGTACCGAATACGCGCATCGAAAATCTTGTGCTTGCAATGCTCCGACCATGTCTGCGCCAGAATCTCGAGCTCGATGTCCGTCGGGTGCGCAGGAAGACCCAACACAGCGCGACGAGCGCGCACATCGTCGCGGCAGTAATAGCCTTGAATGACCTTCATCTCGCGCAATTCGAGCGCCAGCATGCGGTCGCGGCTCAACTGCGCGAGGTCATCGTCTGAAATGGCCAGACTCACCTCGCGCACCGTCGCATCGCTGCGATCGGTAACGATGGGCAAACCCAAAAGAGAAACGCCGTCAAGGGCCGTCATTTCGTCGCGCGACTTCACGACCCATCGCTGAATCAGTTCGTTTGCAAGGAGATCGCGCGCGATATGATCGCAGGTTTTCGCTGAATCAACGCCGCTTATGGCATAGATCGTGGATTTGTACACCGCCTCGTCGATCGCCAGGGAACGTCCGAGCGTGTCGGCGACGCCCTCGGCGGAACTCTTGCCCACATTGTCCGTCACGCCTGGGCGGAAACCGACCTCGATTGCATAGTCATAGTTCGCCAGCAACGATTTGTCGAGTGCGCTTACCTGGATCACCGGATCCGTGAAAAGCTCCGTGCGCACCCGATCCAGTTCTTCTCGATTCAGGTCCGCGTTGACGGTATAGACGTCGACCACGCGCACCTCCCCGACGTGAATGTCGAGGTCCTCGGCAATGCGGTGTTTGACATCGAGACCCGCCGGATCAATGGAGCCCGGTTTCATGCCCACTTCAATGCGATGCGGCATAGCGCAAACTCCCGCGATAGACGACCTTTCGATCGCCTGCAATAACCCGCCCGATGACGCGAGGTTCTTCGCATGCTTGCGTGAGGGCGGTCATGGCCTTTTCCTCATCTTCCTTCGCGACCGCCACCAAATATCCCATGCCCATGTTGAAGGTGCGCAGCATCTCTCGCTCTTCGACGCCGCCCGCTTCTTGAAGGAACTTAAAGAGCGGGGGAGCCTCCCAGGCGCCGAGATCGATTTCCGCTCCCAGCCCCGGGGGAAGGGCCCGCGGAAGATTGTCGGTGATGCCGCCGCCCGTAATGTGCGCCATGCCTTTCACGCGCACGATCTTCATCAGGACTTGTATTACCTTGGCGTAGCTGCGATGCGGCTCGAGCAGCGCTTCCCCCACGCTCATTCCCACGCCGGGCATCGGATCGCTGTGGGCCAAGCCCGCGACATCGAAGCAAATCTTGCGCGCGAGACTGTAGCCATTGGTGTGTAGCCCCGATGAGTGCAGGCCAATGACGACATCGCCCTCCTGGATGGTCGATCCATCAACGATCTTTTTTCGATCCACCACGCCGACAATCGTGCCGGCCACGTCGTATTCGCCCTCGGCGTACATGCCCGGCATTTCGGCGGTCTCGCCGCCTATGAGCGCACACCCCGCATACCGGCATCCGGTCGCAAGACCGCGCACGACGTCGACGACCACGCCGGGCTGTAATTTCCCAAACGCAAGATAATCCAAAAAAAAGATCGGGCGCGCGCCCTGCACAAGAATGTCGTTCACGCAATGCGACACAAGGTCGATGCCGACGGTATCGTGCTTGTTCATCATGAAGGCGATCTTCAGCTTCGTGCCGACGCCATCAACGCTGGAGACGAGCACCGGCTCTTCGAAACCGCTGGGGTCAAACTGGTACATCGCCCCAAAGGAGCCGATGTCGCACAAAACGTTATCGTCGAAAGTCCGCTTGACGACTTCCTTCATCTGGCCCAATGCTTCGTCGGCGGCGTCGATATTCACGCCCGCGTCGCGATAGCTCAGTTTCGTTTTTTTGTCTTTGCTCATGACGGATCCCCGCTGTTTCATATCGTCGCCCGCGCATCGGATATCCTGCGCATCCGCTACGCTACCCGGATGCGTGAAATAAGTCAATGGAAATGTTATTATATATCTCATAAGGAAAACTTATCATGCGCTACGAGAGCATCCGCCACTTTTGTGCGGTATTGGAAGAAGGGAGTTTTCGCAAGGCGGCCCAGCGCTTGCGCTGTTCCCAGCCCGCTGTCAGTCAACAGGTAAAACTTCTGGAGCGCGAGTTAGGGCACGTGTTGCTAGAGCGCCGCACGTGCCAACCCACCCCTGCAGGGCAACTGCTGTACGCACGCGCGCGTCATATCTCCGCCGAACTCGATGGGCTGGTGCGCGAGCTGCACGACTTCGACGAATCTCTCTCCGGCGAACTGCGCGTGGGCACGAGCGACACGACGGCGATGTATGTCTTGCCGCCTGTCGTGCGTGCGTTTTCCCGCGCGATGCCCGGCGTGCACTTAGCGTTGGCTCACCGTTCGTCGGAGGCCATCGCCGAACAGGTGCATCAAGGCGAGCTAGACCTTGGCATTGTAACGCTTCCTGTTTCGCAAACCGACCTTGTGCAGCAGGAACTCCTGCGCCAGCGCCTTGTGCTCGTGACTCCGCAAAAGCACCCATTGGCGAAACGTAGCAAAGTGGGGCTTCGTCTCCTTGAAGGCGAACCGCTATTGCTGTTGCAGCCGCAGACCCGTACGGGGGCTTTGTTGCGTGAATGTTTCCGCCAAGCCGCTTTTGAGCCGAAGGTTGCGCTCGACAGCGGCAGTTTCGAGGTGATCAAGCGGTACGTCGCGGAAGGCGTGGGGCTTGCGTTCCTTCCCGAAATGGCCGTGACGCCTTCGGACAAAAGACTCGCCACAGTCGTCGTGGCAGGCCTCCCCACGCTCCACATCGCTGCCGTCACCCGGCACAGCGCGTACCGCACAAAGGCAGCCTGCCTTTTCCTGGAACTCGTGCGAAACGAGTGTTCCGCCTCACCGGTTTAGTTGAAACTCCGCACCAGCGACTCCACGACCAAATACCAGCCGTCGGCGAGCACGAACATAATGATCTTGAATGGCAGCGATACGAACACCGGCGGCAACATCATCATCCCCATCGCCATGAGCGTGCTGGCGACGACCATGTCGATGATTAGAAACGGGATGTAAATAATGAAACCAATCTGGAAGGCGATGCGGAGTTCGCTGACAATGTACGCGGGAATCAGCACGGTCGTGGGGACGTCGTCGGGCGACTTCGGGCGGCCTAGTTTTCCGATTTTCAGGAACAGCGCGAGGGATTTGGCGTCGGTCTGCTTGAACATGAATTCCCGCAGCGGCTCGATGCCGCGGTCCCATGATTGTTGCGCGGAGAGTTCGCCGCGTATGTAGGGTTGGAGACCTTCCCGGTTGGCGCGTTCGTAGGTGGGCAGCATGATGGCTGCCGTAAGGAACAGCGCCAAACCGATGAGCACTTGGTTCGGCGGGGATTGCTGCGTGGCCAGAGCTTGTCGCAAGAAACCGAACACGACGATGATGCGCGTGAAGGATGTGGTCATGACGAGGATGGCCGGCGCGAGAGACAGGGCCGTCAGGAGAAACATGAGCGTCATGGTCGTCGAAATGCGGGCCGGGGAAACGGCCTGTTGCGCCATGTCGGCCAAGTCGATGTTCAGGGGATTTCCAGGCGTCGTTTGGGCAAGGGCATCCGAACATACGGCAAGAGCCGCGAGAAAAAAGAACAGAAGACGCACTTTATTCTTTGGAGTCACCGGCCGTCTCCCGAAGACGCTCCTGCAACCGTTGGATATCGCCGCGCAATGACGCCAGATCGGCGTCATCGATGGGCGGACGGTCTGGATCGCGTTCCATGCGCTGGGCGCTGGCCTTCAAATAGTCCACGAACC
>JAKJDA010000294.1:3987-4240 GCA_022706165.1 Candidatus Hydrogenedentota bacterium
GATGAGGCTCAGCCCGTTTCGGGTCGCGCCGATCGCCAGAACGCGTCCGCCTGTCCGCACATAATAGAGACAGGCGTTGCGGTCCAGATATATCCGCCCCAGCAATTGGCCGAGTTTGGCATGGGCGAAGATTGGCGCATTCTTGCCGTATTTGCGCAAAGCCCAGCTCAAGAGGAGGATGAGGGCGATCACGACGCATAGCGCGCCGATGGCTTGCAACGCGGCGTAGGCGTTCGTCCGCGGTTGCGGGGGG
>JAKJDA010000295.1:0-230 GCA_022706165.1 Candidatus Hydrogenedentota bacterium
CGGGGCCGTGTCATGAAGATAGTGGCAATCCAGAGAACGTCCTTCGTGGACTACCCCGGCAAGATCGCGGCCGTGATCTTCATCCAAGGGTGCAATCTGAATTGCTTCTACTGCCAAAACCGGGCACTCATTGACGGCGACAGCGTCACATGCGGCATGACACAAGAGGAAGCCCTCGCCTGGCTCGATACACGGCACGGGCTGCTTGATGCGGTTGTCTTCAGTGGCGG
>JAKJDA010000295.1:240-4233 GCA_022706165.1 Candidatus Hydrogenedentota bacterium
CATGCGCTCGGATATCTCGTTAAGTTGGATACCAACGGAACCCAGCCCGATGTCTTGGCGTCGCTCATTGGGAAAGGCGTCCTTGATTACGTGGCCATGGATATCAAGGGGTCGCCTGAAAAGTACGACTCGATCTGTTGTACTCGCGTTGACAGGGACCGCATTGACGCGAGTATCGGTATCCTGCTATCCAGTCGAGTCGACTATGAATTCCGCACGACTGTCGTTCCCCAGCTGACGCATTCCGACTTCCATGCCATTGCCCATCGCATCCGGGGGGCCCGCCTGTATGTCCTGCAGCGGTATCGCCCTGTGGTGACGGTGAGGACGACTGCTGAAGCACATTACGAAGCGCTTCTGCATTCGCCCGAATGGGCGCAGGAAGTCGTGGCGGACATCAAGACCCTGATAAGGAGCTGTCAAACGAGAGGATTTGGCGTCACTGGCGTCAAGCAATGAAACGTGTCCCGGTCTTCTGCCGCATCATGGGTAGAGGGACGAGAAGGCAGAACAACCACGGAGGACAGAGAGATGGGATGCAAAATGAATGTTGAAGAAACCACAGCGATTATCCCTGTAGGCGAGTACGATGCGGATGTCAGAGACGTGCGTGACCAGGAAGGGCAGCATGGCCCGATGGTGCGCCTCGAGTTCAAACTTTCCACGGACGACGAGTTCGATGGATACAGGACGTCGGGGCTCGCCAGCAAGAAACTCACTGAAGCGACTAAGCTTGGGCGGTGGGTTGCGGCCATTCTCGGTCAGTTGCCGCCTGTTGGGGAAGAGATAACGGTCGATGATCTGCTTGGCAAGCGTTGTCGGGTTGTGATTGCCCACAAAAGGAACTCCGAGGGAAAAGCCTTTGCCAATGTTTCGGATGTTGTCGCAGTAGCGGCAAGGCGTTAAGCGAGAAGATTACGAGGTACTGCATCGATGAAAACCGCCACGAACGAAGCCAAGGGCCTGGCGCGGGCTACAACATCTCCAGCAGACCGTTCCAGGAAGGTTCAGGAAAACGGGGGCGCGTACATCTCGCCGCGGGAACTGGCCATTCGTTGGTGTTGCTCCCGTTCCTCCGTCGACCGTATAGCGGCACGCGCGTCGCTTACTCGGTTGTGCCTTGGCGACGGGGCCAATGGAATCATTCGGTACGTCTTGAAAGAGGTGGAGAACTACGAGCGATCGCGAATGCTTGGACGATAGAGCGTGCAAGGACAGTTCGGGGCCATCTCGATGCCGCGTGGCAAGTCCAATCGAGATGGCCCCAAGGCTGCGTATAGGTTATGCCTTCTGCCCATCGGCCGCGGCGGGTTTCGGGAGAAGATACAAGCCGGGCCGTGGCGGGTTCGTCGGGGGAGGCGTTATGTCTTGGTCCATGAACTCTACAGAATCAATCAGGGATTCCGGCAACAGGGCGGCATAGTGCCGGCGGCAAATCTCCGGTGAATTACCCATCAGCGTCGCAATCTTGTAAAGGCTCTCGCCCTTCATAGCGAGATGACTGCCGAACGTGTGCCGGAAATCGAGACAGCCCCAAGGGAGTCCCGCCTTCTCGTTGATCGCCCTCAGGTCTTGGGAGAAGTTGTCCGGGTGCCACCGTTTGCCCAGCGGCGACGAGAGGTACCAGGCTCCTGGGACAATCCTTACCTCGTACCGATCAAGGTACTCCCGCAGCCGCAGGCTGATCGGGACCACCCGATTGACCTTGGTCTTCGGCTGCCAGAATTCCCCGTCCACGGTCTTGGATCGCACGTGAATTACGCCGTACTTGCCAGCGTCCAGGTCGATATCCTTTCGCGTGAGCCACAGGGCTTCCTCGCGGCGCAGCCCCGCAAGGATGTAGACGGCCACCAGCGTCCGGATGGTCGGACAGGCTTCCAGGACCCGAAGCTGTTCCTCGATCTGTTCGCGCGAGAGGAAGCGAATCACGTGCGCACGCTCGCGGGATCGTTCCACTTTCTGAGCCGGGTTGATATCGTTGGGCATCCGGACACCGTACTGAGTCATCGCCCAACTGAAGAGGCGCGACAGAATGCCCCGGTAGTGGTTGCAGGTTTTTGGGGACAGGCCACGGGCCTGTGAACGCGCCAGAATGAACGCCACGATTTGGGCCGTGGTGATCGATTCGATGTATCCGGCCTCAATATAACCGGACGCGGTCTTTCTCGCCTGCTTTTTCCGTTTATCCTTTGGTTGGGGAACATCCAGTTCCGGGCAAACGGGCCCGAACATGTCCCGGAGGTAGAACAGCTCGCACTTCACGGTGTTCTTCGTTTTCTCCGCGCGAGTGTGAGCGATGTAGGCGGTTAGCACCTCCGCGAGCGGCGTCTTGCTGGGCAAGGGGAGGTCGCCGCCGGTCGCCAGTCCGGATTCGATTTTGCGGAGTTTTTCCATCGCCATGGGACGCGACCGGGTATGAAGACAGACCATGCACTGCTTCTTTCCCAGCCGGTATTTGGCGTAGTAGACGTTGCCGCGTTTGAGCAAGGAAGCCATTGCACACACCCTCCATTGATTCGGAGCCAGAGTTGTGTGGCAAGTCCATTGCCTATGCGGCGGAAGCCTGAAACCGGTTTCAATACCTCAAGTGGTATCAAATTGGTATCAAATCGGCCATTTCCGGGCAAAAAGAAAAGGGCTTACGTCGCCGTAAGCCCTTTGATTCCAAATGGTAGCGGGGGTAGGATTCGAACCTACGACCTTTGGGTTATGAGCCCAACGAGCTACCAGGCTGCTCCACCCCGCGTCATGTCTATGGCGTATGGTATCACGTGAGGATGAACATGTCAAATCAATGTTCACGCCAAAATCGGGCAAGAAGAAGGACTGAAGACAAAATTGACCTACAGGCCACGTTCGGATCGCGCCGGGCCCCCTTCACGCTGACGCCGGACCGGTGCACGCTCATGTTTGAGGCCGAAGACTCGTCCGTGCGCTGGTTCTGCGCGACCGCGCGAATCCAGGCCCATTTCGACGAATCCTGTCAGATTCACGATCGGCTCCGCGGCATGGGGCCATATCTCGTGAAAGCCCCGAAGCCTCAACGCCCCACGACGTTTTCAGCCAGCGGCGGACGTTTTGCTCGCCGAGAAGGCCTGAGAACCCCATTCCGGTTGCTCACGGAAGGCCGATTCGGTTGAGCAAGATGGGCGCGTAGCGCGCCAATGCAAATGGATTGGGATGATCGCGCAAAATGCGGATCAGGCGACCGGGGCGCAGAAAAAAAAGGCGGTTGGCGCTGCGCTGGAGACGGTAGAAGCGATCGTCGGGAACTTCGGAAAGGTTGACGTGCATGCGGCTGAGGTCGCGGTTGACGTAGTCGAGTCCGGCAAGGCGATCGGGGTGCGAGGCTTTGACCTGCTCGTAAAGCAGCGTGTTCGGATAGGGCGTGACGGAAAAAAACGAGCCGGTGTGGAATGCCGCGTCGCATGCCACGCGGATGGTCTGGCGCATCTCGTCCTCGGTCTCGGTGGGAAAGCCAAGCATGCAAAACGCGTTGGTGAAAATGCGCCGGGCAACGGAAGCCTCGACGGCGTCGAGAAATTTCGGGATGTCGAGACGCTTGCCAATCCATTGCTGAATGCGCGGCGATCCGGATTCAAGCGCGAGGCTCCAGTAGTAAAGGCCGGAGGCCTTGAGCGCGTCGATGACTTCGACGGTCAGGGTGTCGCCGCGCACGCCGTTCGGCAACGCCATGCGCAACGAAATCCCTTTCGTGCGCAGCAGGTCCGCAAACGCAAACACGCGGTCGGGGTCATGGGTGAACACGTCGTCCTGGAATTCGACATCGCGGATCCCGTACGCGCGCGTGACATGCGCGATCTCGTCGACCATGCGCTCGGGCGAATGCGCGCGGAAGCGTTTGCCGAAAATCGTGTGGCAATAGCTGCATTGGCTTGGGCAGCCGCGGCTGCTGAGCAGCGAGATGTAGCGGCGGCCCGGTATGGGCGGCGCAGACTGCTGGCACCAATAGGCAGACAGGTCGATGAGGTC
>JAKJDA010000296.1:0-3873 GCA_022706165.1 Candidatus Hydrogenedentota bacterium
GCCGCAAGCCTTCTTGCGAACCCGCCGCGCCCGGCGCCAAATCCTTGATGTACTGCAATATCGGAAGCAGTTGATCGATGGGGCCGGTAAGCGTGACGCTCACGCTCACTTCGGCCTGCGCCATCGAACCAAGCGCAAGGACGATCCCTATGGCCGCAACCGCCCAACGACAGAGATGTGTTTTCATGGTGATTTCCTTTCCCGCGGCGCGGATGTCATGCCGCGCGTCAAACGATACCAGACGGGCCGAGATCGAAGCAAAACGAGAACGATGGCGGAATGCGCGGCGAAACGCGCCGGAAGCCTCTCCTGAACGCGGCCGCCGGATCACTTGGGCGCGGACGTGCGATGCTGTTCGACGGCATACGTGCGGCAACGCTCGCAAAAGAACAGCCATTCCATGCGCAACGACGCCGTGTACAGGTCGAGGGGATAGTATCGCAGCGACCAAATGGGACTGCCCAAAAACTTCAGCAATGACCGGAACATCAGGGGCGCGATGGGCTTGCCGAGAATGTTGTAGAGATAGATGCCGTGCGCCGCAGTGGCCTTGACCCGTTTGACGACGCCTGCCCATTCCTGAGGGAAATGGTGCCGCACGCGGATGGCGGGATCGAAAAAAATGCGGACGCCGCGAGCCCGCAGCTTGTTGCACAGCTCGAAGTCCTCGGCGGCGGTCAGCCGCTCCGCATGGAACCCCCCCACCGCCTCGAACAGCGCGCGCTCCATCAAAAAAAGCGCCGGTCCGACATAGTCCCAGCGCGGCTTGCGCCCCGTAACCAGGAGGTTGCGACAACACATGTAGCGTTCGGGGCGCGACGCTTCCGAATACGGCGCAAACGCATACGCGAGCACGTCGCAGCCGATTTCCGCGCGCCGCCGCGCCAGCGAACTGATCCAGTCCGGCGGCGCCGCGACATCGTCGTCGGTGATGAGCAGATACGCGCCCGAGCAAAGTTTCGCGCCCGCGTTGCGCGCCGGACCTGGCCCGCCGTTGGGAATGCGGATGACCTTCACGCGGTCCGGGCGCTCCGCCTGAATCTCCGCCAGCACCGCGGGCGTGTCGTCCGTCGAGCCGTCATCCACATACACAAGCTCGTAGTCCGGATAATCCTGTCCAAGAATCGACGCCGCGTTCTCGCGCAGCAATTGCGCGCGGTTGTATGTTGCGATCAGGACGCTGACCTTGTGCGGCGCTTCCGGCATGGGTTCACCTCGCGAGTTGCGTTGTTTGGATCGCCATGATAGCACGCCGCGGCGGCGCGGGGTAAGAGCCCCTGGTTTCGTGAAGGCGGCCATCGCGGAGGGCGCTATTCGGAGGCGCTATGGGAAGGCGCGGCTCGTGATCACGCCTCGCCCGCAGACGCCACGAAAAGGGATTCCACTCCGAGAAACGCATCGAGCGCCTTGTTCAGCGCGCACTCGCTGAGTTCCGGCGTAAGCCGAAGCCGGCGCGCCGCCTCCGCTGAACCAAGGTAGTTCAATCCGTCCGCCCCGGAACCGACCCCCCACATCAGCGTCAAAAGATTGGCCGCATGCACGAGGTCGATCATGTGCGATGGCGCGGCGCTTCGATCGGGATCGTGGTGCCAGCGAACGGCGTCCACAATGCCCTCCGGCAGGTTCCACGCGCACAACAGTTCGGCCCCGACCTCGGCATGATCAATCCCCAACACGCGGGACTCCGCCTCCTGAAACGGCGTTCGTTCCTGAAAGGCGAGCTGTTGGATGGCGGCGCCGTCCGCCTGGACGAACGTGCCCAGAACGATTTTGCCGATGTCGTGCAGCAGCCCCGCCGTGAATACGTTGTCCGGAACCGGCATGGCCAGCGCCTTGGCCAATTCCTCGCACGCGATCGCCGTGGCCAGCGAATGCCGCAACAAGGCGTACGCGGGCAAGTCATATCCTGCGACAGGGCGGCGCGCCATGGGCGCGAACACCGAAGACACGATCAAATGAAAGGTCCGCTTCGAACCCAGCCGCACAAAGGCCTCGCGCACGGAGCCGATCTGTCTCGGCCCGCCAAAGTACGCGGAGTTCGCCAAGCGCAGCAGGTTGGACGTCATTCCCGGATCGCACTCGATGGCGCGCGCGATTTCGCCCGCATCCACCTCCGGACAGTCCAGCAAACGCATGACCCGGGTCATGGCCTCGGGCAACGCCGGCAACGCGAACACGCGATCAAGTATTTGTTTTCGGCGGCTCACAGCGCAACCTCTCGTCCGCCTGTCGTCACGTGCACGGCTCCGGTCGCCAAGGCAAACCGCATGGATCGCGCCATCGCGCCGCCCACGTCCTCGGCGGCGATGAGAAGCCCGTTTTTCCAGAGCAGTTTACGCATGACGACGTAATTGCGCGCCCCCGTCCTGAATACGCCCGCGTCGTTCAGGGGAGAGGCCCCGCCGGCGACTTTGACGACAAGCCGCTCTCGGCAAGCCCCGAGGTTCAGCATCGCCTGGATCAATGCGGAAACGCCGGTGTCCGTGAACAACGCGGGGCAGTTCTCGGCCCGGATCGGATCAAGGTGCGACAGCGGCAACAGGCAGTGCGCCATTCCGCCCGCTTTCAGCGCCGGATCGTACGCCGTGATGCCCAAACACGATCCCAACGCGTACGTTGCCAGGACATCGCTGGGAGCGTTGGAAACTTTCAACTCCGCTATGCCTACGATCTGTATCACCTCGGCGATTTCATCCCGTCCGCCGCTTTCCCAGCGGCCGTCAGACGTTCCCTTTCCCATCGTGCGAAGTCTTGCGAACAACGCGGCGCACGATAACGGACACGCGCTATTCCACCGAGGTGAACTGAATCTTTCCGCGAAGCAGCCGCGCCCGCAACGGCCCTTGAATCTCGTCGGTCACCCGCATTTTGACGTCGCGAATGCACAAGACCGTTTCCGGATAGAGCATTCGGCGCACGATGATGTCCGCATTCGGCTTGTCGCTGGCGATTTCGCGAATGGCGTCGATCTCCCGGCGAAGACACTGCGTCAATTCCCCAAGTTCGGTTCGCCGGGCCAACAGACCCGAGAGCGCCTCTCGCTTGCGTTCGGAGAGCGTATCCGCATAGTGAACGACGGGATTCACCGCGGCATCGATGCGCGCAAGGTCGTCTTCGTATTGGCTGATCAACCGCTCGCGCAACGTGATTTCCGCGCTCACTTGGGCGGCTCCCGCCACGGTGAGTTGCGTCGGCACGCCCGCTTCGTTCCCGGCCTGGCTGACGACGATGCCCGAAAGCGCCACGATGTCGCTGCCTACGAACCGACCTCCGGGCGCGTTCACCGACCCGCACGTATAGACTTTGGAGTGGATGATTTCCCGCTCGACGAAAACGTCTCCCCCGGCCCGCACCTCGCTTTCGAGGATGAACCGCGCGTGGATGGTGCCTGCCGCGACGATTTGATGTCCCGGCGCTCCGGTGATGCCGCCCCGAACGCTCAGGTTGCCGCCGCATTGGATGTTCGAGGCCTCCACCAACCCGTAGACGTCGATGTCCCCTTCCGCGACCACGCCACTGCTGGCCTGCACGTCTCCATCGACAACAATCGCCCCGAGATGCCGGATGTCGCCCGTCTCGAGACCCACATTGCCGGACACCGTGTACACATCGTCCACCGAGAGAATATCGCTCGCAAAGCGAATCCTGCCCGATATGGAGGCATAGTAACACGTCTGATCGTCGTTCGTGTAGACGTTCGCGCCTGCCCGGATACGCGCCGATTTCGGGCGCTGCACGTGCACCAGCTTGCCAAACACGTCGCGGCCGTCCGTTCCCGGAACAGGCGCCGCGATTTCCGCCAGCAACTGCCCTTTGCAAACCTGCGGCTGGGCCAACCGCTTCCGGTAATCGATCGCCCCCGTCTCTTCGTCG
>JAKJDA010000296.1:3960-4221 GCA_022706165.1 Candidatus Hydrogenedentota bacterium
CAAGACCGCCCCGGAAACATCCGGGCCGGTTTCGAGCGCAAACCGAAGTCGGCCCTCCACGATCGACGGATCGGCCCGCTTGCCCAAACCCAAGCGATCGATTTCCTCCAACACCCGCTTCAACAAAAACTCGAAACGCTCCTCCGAGATGGCGCAATCCAACACGACGGCCATACGATCATCGGTAACGCGCACCTCAAAGGCTGTCGTCTCGTCGTCCATAATCCATCCCCGATTTATCTTACCCAAACAACCTGCGCA
>JAKJDA010000297.1 GCA_022706165.1 Candidatus Hydrogenedentota bacterium
CCCCGAACTCGACAAGGCCATCTCCGGCCTCAAGGAGTTCATCGGCCAGCTCCTCAAAATGGCCGAGCTCGAGCAGACCGTCCGCCTCCTCAGCGCCGAGATCGAAAAGACACGCCGCCGCGTCAACGCCCTCGAGCACACCTTCATCCCCCGCATGCTGGAAACCGTCAAGTACATCAAAAACAAGCTCGACGAAATGGAGCGATCCAACACCAGCCGCTTGATGAAGATCAAGGCGCAGCGTCTCGCCGCGGAGGCATAACGCTGGCAATTGCGACACCTCCGCGCTATCATCCTCGCCACCCGCTCGGGTGGCGAAACTGTTCTGGCGAGGCAATGGGAGACCAACCATGAAGGCGTTTTATTGCGCGGGCACGCATTGGGACCGCGAGTGGTATGAGCCGTTTCAGGAATACCGCATGTGGCTTGTCGAGCTTATCGACGGCTTGCTGGACCTGCTCGACAGCGACCCGGACTACCGCTGTTTCCATCTCGATGGCCAAGCGATCGTGGTGCAGGATTATCTCGACATTCGGCCCGATCAAAAGGACCGGCTGCTGGAGCATCTGCGTAACGGACGCATTCTCGCGGGGCCATGGCACGTCCTTCCCGACGAGTGGCTGATCTCGAGCGAAAGCTACATCCGCAACATCATGAAAGGCATGCGCACCTGCCGCAGCCTGGGCTTCGAACCGATGGACTTCGCATACACGCCCGACCAGTTCGGCCACGTCGCCGCGTTGCCGATGATCATGACCGGCTTCGGCCTCAAGACCGGCATCGTCTCCGCGATGGTCGACTATCCGATCGGCGAACTCATCGCCGAGCGCGTCCGCGCGATGGGCGTGAAGCCCTTCTACAAGCACTTCAAGCACGACGGCGTCCACGGCCCCAACATGGCGACGGTCTTCAGCGACCGCGGCCAGGGGATGCGCGCATGGTCACCCACCGGCTCGCGGATTACGGCGGCTACAACCCCTTTCTCTCCAACGTGCGTTGTCATTGGATCGAACGCGGCTGGACGGAGGAGGACGTTGAGAAGTACGTAGGGCCTTATCTGGAAGCAGAGAAATCCCGCTCAGCAACGCCGCTCATCCTGATGCTCGACGCGCTCGATCACATGCCTCCGGACGGACGGATGCCGGGCTTCATGAAAGCCATGCAGACGCGTTATCCCGACGTCGAGTTCGTGTGGGGCTCGCTTGCGGAGTATGGCGCCGAACTGCGCCAGCACATTGACAGCCTGCCTGAGCATCGCGGCGAATTGCGCTTGCCCTTGCGGGATGCAGCCCGACGTTGGCAGTACCTCATCGCGCACACCCTCAGTTCGCGGTATCCGATCAAAAAACGCAACAGCGAATGCGAGACGCTCCTGGAAAAATGGGCCGAACCGTACGGGCTGTTCCAGGCGATGGCGGGCGGCAAACCAATTCTTCGTTATCTTGACCTCGCCTGGGAGTATCTCATCAAGAACCATCCGCACGATTCGATCTGCGGATGCAGCATCGATCAAGTCCACCGCGACATGCACTACCGCTTCGACCAGTGCGCGTTGATCGCCGACGGCTTCGTGCGCAGGGCCATGGCGGACCTCGCGCACGCCGATGCCGCCCCCACAAACCAAACCAACATCGTGATCCACAATCCCCTGCCGTTCGCGCGATCCGGACCCTTCGAGGTGACGCTGCATTTCCCATGCGATTGGCCGAAGAAATATGTCGACGGTCTCGCTTCGGGCGAGTCGATAAACCAATTCCGACTCTTCACGAAAGACGACGCGCCCGTCCCATTCCAACTGCGCAAAATCGCGCGCGGCATCGAGTGCAAACCGCTCGCCCCCAACGGACGCCTTGGGCACGGCCTCTTTGACCTATACGATGTGCTGGTCGACATGGAATTGCCATCGTGCGGCTTCGTGGGACTGCGCGCCGAGCCATGCGACGAGGCCGTGCGCCATTTCGACAGCCTCCGCACGGGGCCTCTCAGCGCCTCGAACGGAGTCTTTTCGTTCACGCTGAATGCAGACGGATCCGGAACGCTGGAGCACGCCGCGTCCCAAAAGCGTTACGACGGCCTTTTCCAGTACGAGGATTGCGGCGACAGCGGCGACGGTTGGACGCGCGGTCCGCTCGTGAACGATCTCGTGTTTCGCTCGCCCGGCAGTCGCGTCACGACCGCAGTCGAAGAAGACGGGCCTCTGCGCACGGTCTTCCGCGTCGAGCGCGAGTTCGATCTGCCGCGCGAGATGGATCGGCGCACCTGGTGGCGCAGCGAAGATCGCGGAACGTTGCGCGTCGTCGACCGCATCTACGTCGAAAAAGGAGCCTTCGCGCTTCGCGTGCGCACGGAAGTCCGCAACACGATCAAAGATCATCGATTCCGCGTGCTGTTTCCGACGCGCCTCGAAGCGGATCGTTCCTTCGCCGATACGCCCTTCGCGATTGTCGCGCGCGACATCGCGATACCTCCGGAAACGGTGGCGTGGGCGGAGCGGGTCAATCCCGAAAAACCTTTCACCAGTTTCTTCGGCGTGCAGAACAGCGCGGCGGGCATCGCCCTGATTTCGGGCGGCGGGTTGCATGAATACGAGGTGACTCAGACGCCCGACCGAAGCCTCGCGCTAACGCTGTTCCGATCAACGTGCAAAACCGTTCGAACTTCCGGCGAGCCCGATGGGGAACTGCTCGGAACAATGACCTTCGAATACGGTCTGCACCCCTTTGGCGACACATTCGATCCCGTGCTCGCCCTCAACATGGCGAGCCAACTGCAAACCGGCATACGCACCCACGGCGTCGCCAAACTCCCGGAAACGATCTCGCACCTGTCGCTCCGCAAGGGCGATATCGTCGTAACCGCGATCAAGCCCGCCGACGACGGCGATGGCGGCATCATCCGTCTCTGGAATCCCGGCGGCGCCGCCCTGCATGACGAAGTCCGCTTTGCCGTTCCGCTCCGCGAGGCCCGCTCCTGCAACCTGAACGAAGATCCCGGCGCGCCGATCACGCTCAACCCAACCGGTTCCCTGCCTGTGACCATTCCCGCCTACGGTCTGGCGTCCGTGCGTTTCCGGTGGTGAAAAAAACTGTCGCCGGGGATGCGCCCATTGCCACATCCCCGGCATTCAATGCCGTCCTCGCAACCAGGCCCCTATGGGACCTGTACGCTGACCTCCACGATCTGAGTCGTCCCGTCGTCGCCTTGCACGCCAAACGAGTAATCGTGCGTCCCGCTGCTCAACCCCGTTCGCTTCACCGTCACAGTGACATCGTCCCGCTCGGTCGTCGTCGAGCCCGACGAAGGAGAAACGCTTATCTCCGGCGGAAGCCCTCCCGTTTGCACCGTCCACGTCAACGTGCTTTGGCCCGTATTCGCGATGCTGAACGTCTGCGAGTCCACAAGCGGCTCAAAGGTCAACGTAAGCGGCGTCACACTCATCACCGGAGGCGACACCGACGCCCATACCGTCACCACCGTGGATCCTCCCACGCCCGACGATCCGCCATCCCAATTCACCGTCATGGCGCCTGCGTACAAACCGGCAGGCCCCGTGCGATCCAGGGAGACCTTGACGATGTGCGGAACGAACGTGTCTTCAATAACGCCCTCGAAAGGACGCGGGACCACGAAACTCGGCTTGTCGCCCACTTTCCAGTTCAACACGACGTTGGCCGGAGCGAGAATGCCGCCGATGTTTTCGATGCTGAAATCCAGCGTATGGAAGGCGCTGCCGAAATCCAAAACGCGCGGCGTCATGACCGCCGACGGGAAAGCGGGTCCAATCGAAGCCGCCGCGGGAAGAAGCCGGAACGCCGTGGGCGCGATAAACTGCTTGGGATCGACGTCGCCGCCGTAGATGCCGTTGTCAACCGCGAAACTTATCAGAAGCGGCGCGGCGGGCAATCCCGAAAACTGCAGCGCCACAAGATCGCCGAAGGTTCCAAACGGCAACACCGCGTCCGCCACAAGAGTCTGAGACCAATCCTCGATGATGCCGCCGTTGGCTGCGGAAACGCGCGCAAGAACCAAACCCGCTGGCGCATCAACCGTGAATTGCAGCTTATTGACATTGCGCGGCACATACTCCGCCCGCACGATGACCGTCGCTTTTCCGCCCGAAATGCCCGAACTCCGCACCGAAAGCTGCCCGAGCTTGACCTGGCCTATCACGGTGTCGAAATCCAGGCTCTGATCCTCCGACGATCCCTCGAGGATG
>JAKJDA010000298.1:0-333 GCA_022706165.1 Candidatus Hydrogenedentota bacterium
GTTTCGTGCCCGCTGCAAAAAAACCAGGGTAGCCGTAGACATAATGCATCAGCCCGAAATTGTGGATGTAATAGCAGCGCGGGATGCTGTTGCACAGGGCGAGTTTGCGCTGCCCCAGTTCCACCAGGGCTTCATTGATTTGCACTGGCGTCGGTTGGCCGAGTTCATTGTACATTTGCGTTATGATTGGGTCGTACGGCTTGGCTACCGATTCCACAAAATTCAGGTAGTCGTAATCACACACCGCCACCCGAATGTTCGGACGCTGCGCCACCGCATATTCTATGACGGTTCGCAAATTTGCGATAATGCTGTCGAATTTCGCCGATCGCT
>JAKJDA010000298.1:347-3851 GCA_022706165.1 Candidatus Hydrogenedentota bacterium
GTAGATAGAAAATCATTTCCGCCAAGACTGACATGCACAATGTCAATCGTCGGATTGCTCGCCAACTCCTGACCTAATAACGCTAAACGGGCCGGGTCCTGCCAGTCATACGCCGTGCCGCCATTCACCGTTGTGACATCGCCCTTCGCGGTTGATCCTGCGGGGATGGACGCAGAAAACGCGGGATCGGCAAAAAGACGCGCAAACGTGTTTCTCGTCCACATCGCGCCTGCCCAACTGTCGCCCAGCAGAAGAATGCGTGGCGCGGCCCAAGCCCAGGAACACGCACCCAGCATGATTGCTACCATCAACATGCGGCCCATATTCAACCTACTGAACCCGTACATCATCGTGTGTTCCCCTTGTCAAAATAGAGATTGCGTCCAGGAAAGATCGCCGTTTTTCGCACCAGAAATCGGCGGAACCGAGGTTACGTCACGTATTCTCAACGAGCTTCGACGCCTGCCTTTGTCCCTCGGTTCTCGAAAACATAGGCAAACGCCTTACATAGTTGTAGCGGAAACACTACCTGTTTGTCAATGGCGTTCTGCACGGGCGGCCAGACGATTGGGCGCGTCGTCTGCCTGAAAAAAATAGCGAATGGCAAGTTGATGCAGCGCTTCATCTCCGTTATGATGTGCCCGAATGAAACCGCATACCATACGAGAAGATAGGATCAAAGTGAGTGCGCTGCGTTTTTTGCAGGAGTTTTTGGCGCGTCCCGCCGACGTGGGGGCCTTTGCTCCAAGCGGTCGAGATTTGGCTTTGGCGGTAGTCAACGCAGCCGAGGTTGCGCACGCTTCCGTCGTCGTTGAATTTGGCCCCGGAACCGGGGCTATCACCCAGGTCATTCTGGAACACCTCACGCCAGGAGCGAAGTTTTTCGCCATCGAAATCAATCCGAACTTCGCTCAGATGCTGAAGGTCCGTTTTCCACACGTCCAGGTGGTGCATGACAGCGCCACCAATACGCAACGGCATCTTCAATCCCTTGACGAAGAATCCTGCGATTGCATCGTATCGGGGCTTCCGTGGGCGGCCTTTAAGGGACCGCTTCAGGACGCCCTGCTGGACGCCGTCTCGACGTGTTTGCGTCCGGGCGGACATTTTGCAACGTATATGTATCTTCAAAGCCAGTGTCTGCCGTCTGCGCATCGCTTCAAGCACGAGATAGCGCGAAGGTTTTCTTCGGTAAGCACTACCCCTATTGTGTGGCGAAATTTCCCGCCGGCAATCGTGTACCACGGCGTGAAGTGACGCATGCGTTTCCAGGCTGCCTTCTTGCGTTCTCCGTCAGACTGGAACATGGCGCGGTAAAGGGATGTTGGGGTTTGTCGTGATAAGCGCATCTATGGGCATACGGGCGCCGCAGAGCGTGTCTGTGGCGCGTCTTTGTTTCAAGGGGCATGGTTTAGCATTGAGAAGTGAAGGAGACCAGGCATGAAGTCCGCATTATTGGTTTGGGGAGGATGGGACGGCCACGAGCCGAAGCAGTGCATCGATGTTTTCGCGCCGTTTCTGCAGGAGCAGGGCTTTGAGGTGGAAGTGTCCGATACGATGGCCCCGTACGAGGACCAGGACAAGATGAACGCCCTGAGTCTTGTCGTGCCTTGCTGGACCATGGGCGCCATTACAGGCGAACAGGAAAAAGGTTTGCTGGAGGCCATCAAGAGCGGCGTGGGCATAGCCGGTTGGCACGGCGGCATGTGCGATTCATTCCGCAACAACACCGAGTACCAGTGGATGACCGGCGGCCAGTGGGTGGCCCACCCCGGCGGCAAGGTCGAGTACACGGTCAACATCACCAAACCCTCCGACCCGATCGTCGCGGGCTTGAGCGATTTCAAAATGCACTCCGAGCAATACTACATGCACACCGATCCCGGCAACGACGTTCTAGCCACGACGACCTTCAGCGGCGAGCATGCTCCGTGGACCAAGGGCACGGTCATGCCGGTCGTGTGGAAGCGCATGTGGGGCGAAGGACGCGTATTCTATTCGTCCCTCGGCCACGTCGCGGCGGATTTCCAAGTGCCCGAATGTCTCGAAATCATGAAGCGCGGTTTGTTGTGGGCGGCCCGGTAAACCGGCGCACCGCCATCAGAAAGGAAACGAACAATGTCTACGCCGGTGAAGGTTGGCCTGATTGGATGCGGCAACATTTCCAACATCTACTTCAAGGCCGGGAAAACATTTGAGATGATCGATATCGTGGCGTGCGCGGACCTTCTGATCGAGCGCGCCCAGGCCAAGGCGGAAGAGCACGGCATTCCAAAGGCATGCACCGTCGACGAACTCCTGGCCGATCCCGAGATCGAAATCGTCATGAACCTGACGATCCCGAAGGCCCACGCGGAAGTCGCGTTCAAGGTCATCGACGCGGGCAAGTCGGTTCATAACGAGAAGCCGCTCGCCGTGACGCGGGAAGACGGCCAGAAGATGCTCGATATGGCCAAAAAGAAAGGCGTGCGCGTGGGTTGCGCCCCGGACACGTTTATGGGCGCGGGCATCCAGACCTGCCGCAAACTGATCGACGAAGGCTGGATCGGCGAACCCGTCGGCGCGACGTGCTTCATGATGTGCCCCGGCCACGAGAGCTGGCACCCGGATCCCGATTTCTACTATCAGGTTGGCGGCGGCCCGCTGTTCGATATGGGGCCGTACTACCTGACGGCACTCGTGAACTTGCTCGGCCCTGTGGCGCGGGTCAGCGGCGCCACCCGTAAGACTTATCCCGAGCGCTTGATCACGAGCGAAGCGAAGTTCGGCACTAAAATCACCGTGAATACGCCGACGCACATCAGCACCTCGCTCGATTTCGCCAACGGAGCCATCGCCACGATGATCATGAGCTTCGACATCTGGGCGCACCAACTTCCGTGCATCGAAATCTACGGCACCCAGGGCACGATCGTCGTGCCCGACCCGAACGGTTTCGGCGGCGTGATTAAGGTGCGACGTGGCCGCGCGCAAGATTGGAGCCTCATGCCGCACGCCTTTGGGTACGCCGAAAACAGCCGCGGCATTGGCGTGGCCGACATGGCGTATGGCCTGCGTTCGGGGCGCCAACACCGCGCGAACGGCGAACTGGCCTACCACGTCCTCGACATCATGCACTCCGTGCTCGAGTCTTCCGACCAAGGCAAGCATATGAAGGTCGCCAGCACCTGCGAACGCCCCGCGCCGCTGCCCATGGGCCTGCGCGAAGGCACGCTGGACGCCTAAACACAGGGTAAGTTTCGCTACGCGGCGGTTAGGCGACGCGCCGCAAATGTCGGCATCTAAATCACGT
Organism: Candidatus Hydrogenedentota bacterium; assembly: GCA_022706165.1. Taxonomy (GTDB): domain Bacteria; phylum Hydrogenedentota; class Hydrogenedentia; order Hydrogenedentales; family SLHB01; genus JAKJDA01. Next base: position 3,640 of record JAKJDA010000298.1, read on the forward strand.
ACGGGGAGGCGCCCGCCATGGGCCCCTCCCCGTTTTTCAATTCGCTCAGCATGTTCCGAAAGAACTCGCGACGCCGACGCAGAACGCGCTACAAATTCTCATGCACCGTGATGGGTTGATCATCCGGCGCGTGCGGCGGCTTCACGTAATCTTGCACGGTTCCGCCCGGCCCGGCCGGCGTCACGGTGAATTGCACGCGCGCGGGCGTCGGG
>JAKJDA010000298.1:3944-4206 GCA_022706165.1 Candidatus Hydrogenedentota bacterium
GACGCGGTTCGGATTGCCCAAGCCGGAAAATTCGACGGAGAGCGCCCCGACGGAAACAGCGACGGGAGAAACTCCGCCGGAACCAGCCACGCTCGCGGTCCACGTTTGACTGGACTCCTCATACGTCCACGTTGCGCTTCCGGTCCATGTCAGGTTTCCATCCTGATACAGCGCGCAGTCAATCACTCTGATTCCAGAGCTGTCGGGAAAAATCCCGTTCACCCGAAAAGCGCCATGTAAATTACGGTCGATCACATGCGGC
>JAKJDA010000299.1 GCA_022706165.1 Candidatus Hydrogenedentota bacterium
CGACCGGCGCCTGCTGATCGTCGGGGCCGAAGCGAAAGCGCCGGGCGGCGAGACATGGCCGATTCGCATCCTCATCGCGCCCGACAAGGAAAACGGCCGATTCGGCATTCTCAGCCGTTTCGGCGCGCCGCGTCCCACAGACCTGGTCGCGTTCTCCGGTCCCGAAATCCTTGCAGGAGACCGCGCGTTCGGCGCGAACAAAACCGGGGCGCTTTTTCCAGGGCTGGAGTTCCTGGAACGGGAGGAGAGTTCCTCTTCCGAACGCGATCTGGCGCGACCGTATAACGATCGTCGCGTTCCTGCGGTCCACAAAATCACGACGCCCCTCATGGCGGTGCAAGGCGATGATGTCTTGATCGCATGGATGTGGGACATCCGTCAGCCATGGGCCCATGAAACGTTCTATCCGGCCGCGCGGTTTGTGTCCCCTGCTCCGGACATGGGACTGCGCTGCACGCGCCTGTCGTTGTTCGTGCCGTCGGTCGGCGGCGAATACGTGCCGGAAAACGCGATCGAAAGCGTGCGCCCCCATCACATGGAGCGCACGGAACATGTCGAGATCGCCGGTTTGCTCGTGATCGACCCCAAAGCCCGGCACGCCGGCGATCTGGGCAACCCCGTCGCCGCTCCTCACGCCTGCGGACTTCTGCTGGAATCCATGCGACAGTATTTCGAGACGTTCGGCATGCCCGAACCGTCCGCACCGCCCCGCTCCTGGAACGACACGCGCGCGTTGTGCCGCGAAGCGTATCTCCGCACGCTATGGAACGAAACGCCTCCCGGCTGGTCCGCGTGCAAAGACGGAAAGCCCGGCGCGTTTCCGGGCTACGCCGCATTGCTGGAGCTCGACCGCCGCGCCGGCGTGAACGCGGAAACGGACATGGAAATGACCCGGCGCATCGATGCGGCGATTGGCCATGTCGTCCAAAAGGAAGGCCCCGACCGGCTTTGGACAAGCGCCGGATCCCGCATCCTGCTTGGCGAGGCCCCTTTCCTCTTCGGGCGGCTGCCCGAAAACATCGCCGCGATGTGCGACGCCGCCCGCGCCACGCTCGCACAACGCGAAAACGGCCCATGGGTATGGCGTCCCGAGAGCCCCGAAACAGCGGCGCTGGGCGAGTCGGGCGACGCGACCCTATCCCAAGCCGCACAGGCGTCGTTTTTGGTCCTTCGAGCCGCACGCTTTTCGGGCGACCCGGAACTGGCGCGACAAGGCCTCGACGCCATGCGGCAGATGGAACGGCACGACGTGCCGCGCGGCGCACAGTCGCAGGAATGCCCGTTGCGTCAACCCGACATGATCGCGTCCGCCCAAGCCGTGCGCGCCTACTGCGAGGCGTATCGTCTCACGGGAGATCCCGCGCACCTTGTTCACGCGCGGTATTGGGCGTGGACCGGCCTGCCCTTCCTCTACACGTGGAGCGCCGAAGGCCGCCCCGCAATGCTGTACAATTCCATAGGCATCCTGGGGTCAACCTTCTTTCATCGCAGTTGGATCGGTCTGCCCGTCATACGCAGCGGCTTGATCTACGCATACGCCTTGCAAGACCTTGCCGAATTCGACGACTCGTTTCCCTGGCGCGCCATTGCCCAAGGCATCACAAGCAGCGCCATGCATCAGCAATATTCCGACGGCCCCAGCACAGGATGTGTTCCCGATTCCTGGGACATGATTCGCAACGCGCCCAATCCCGCCGACCTCAATCCCGGGGACATCCTTGCCAACGGGCTGCGGCTTAACGGCGTCTCGCCGGAACCCTCATGGGCGCGCGTGGAAGCGCCCGATGGCTCCCGCATCCTCGTAAACGCGGCGGCGACGATTCTTCGCGCGACGCGGGATGCCGCCGGCGCCGTTCACCTGGAACTCAAGGCGTCAGCGCCGGGGGCAGGATACCTTCTGGTCGCGCCGATAGCCGAGCCCAAGGCTGTGACCGGATCCGGACCGCGCGTGCAGGACAGCGCCGTCCTCGCGCAACAGACGAACGGCTGGCTATACGATCCGAAACTGCGCGCCGTGACGATCAAACGCCTGTTTGCGGACGCCCCGGCGCCTATCGTCATCACGCCATGACAAGCCGGTTTCCCGCCGCCCCCCTGTCCGATTGCGCGGGATAAAAATCGCCCCGATGCGTGTTACGTTGGAAGCGGGGAACGAAGCATACGGCGGCCCCACCAAAACCGCCGAAAAAAACAGGAGACATGCGATGAACAAGAAGTGCTGCCATGGCATATCGGCCGAGGCCATCGCCGGCGCGTTGCTCCGGTTGAGCATAGGCATGTTGTTTTTCGTCGCCGGTTTGAACAAGGTGATGGGACCCAAAGGGGCCGCGGCGGTCTCCCAAGGGATCATCGAACAATTCTCGGATACGTATTTGCCATGGATCCTGGTGGCTCCCTATGCCTACGCCCTGCCCTATCTGGAGGTTGCCGTGGGCGCACTGTTGTTGTTGGGCCTGTTCACCCAGTCCGCGCTGACGGCGGCAGGCCTATTGCTTCTTTCGCTGGCGTTCGGCATGGCCGTGAAACAGGAGTTCGCGGTGGTGGCGCAAAACCTCAACTACCTGCTGATCACAGCCATTGCCCTCTGGTTCGCGTCGCGCGACAACCGGTGCGGGCTCGACCGTTTTTTTCGCCGCGCGGATTCTTGATCCTCGGTGCCTCCTCTTGGTTTCTCGCTATTGGATCGCATTCGGGCGGTTGTCTTGCGCTCTTGACTTGTGGCAGACTCAGAAAATTTTTTTCGCGAAACCATCAACATAGGGCCAGGAAAACACGGCGATAGGACCCGCATGACAGGAGCTGGCTTCGTCCAAACCCTGTTTCCTTCGCGTCGCGTTTCGTCGCACAAGGAGCGTTGTATGCCCGATGAGCGAGCGTCGTCCAGCGTCAAGGAGATGAAAAAGGCCGCGCCGACGCGGCGCATCCTTTTGAAGGGGATTTGTTACGGGGCGCTCGCGGCGAGCATGCTTTGGGCCCTTTTCCAAACCTACCGTTCTCCCGTGCACGTCAACGACGATATTCTGATTACCTTGACCTACGCCAAGAACCTGGCGGCGGGCAATGGATTCGTGTTCAATCAACCGCCCGCCTCGCTCGGGACCACCTCCCCGTTATCGGCCTTGCTGTTCGCGGCCATCAAGGCCATGGTTCCCTCGATCGACCTGATCCGACTGGCCATTTGGGTGTCGGGCCTGGCGTGGTGCGGCTGCATGGCGGCGGTCTTCGTGTTTCGGAAGGCTTTTGGGTTGGATTTGTGGCATAGCGCGATCCTCGCCGTTGCCATGACGTGCGTGAACGCTCCCTATCTGGGCGGCGAGATGGCGCCGTTTCAATGCGTCTTGCTCCTGACCATTGGCCTTTACTTTTGCGGCCTCTACGCGCTTGCCGGCGTAGGCTGCGCGTTGTTGTTTCTGGTTCGCGGAGAAGGAGCGTTGTTGTTTCCGCTTCTTTTCGCGTATCGGGCGTTTGTGAGCGTTCGCAGCGGCGTCATGCCCCGAGGGCCCGAACTTCGCGCACTCTTGAAGGAGTTGGCGGCGATGAGCGCGGGACTGGGAGTTGTGCTGGGCGTCTGGTCCGTTTACGCCTACGTCACCTTCGGGGCCGTCTTGCCCGAAACCCTTAAAATCAAGATGATTCAGCACAAAATCGGGTGGCCCGGGGCCTTGCCCTATACAGCCACGGTGGTTCATGTGTTCCGGGATATTATTTTGGGTCATTCATGGCAGGCCTACGGAGTGCCGGCATTCGCGGCGGCGGGTGCGTTCCTCGCCTTCCGAAAGAGCCCGGCTTTCGTGATATATGCCGCTTGGTCCATGGGGCAAATGCTGGGATACACGATCCTGGGAGTCACCGGATATTGGTGGTATTTGTATCATGTTTTGTTCTTCTCGTGCGCGCTGTTGGCGTTGGGAACCGCCTTTTTCGTCGAGAGGATTGGGGCGTGGTCGCGCCGCCCAATCGCGGCGGCGATCGCCGCGCCGCTGCTTTTTGCCTTGGCGCTGGCTCCAACCTGGAAGAACATGCGCGATCGTTCCGTCCATTGGCTCGAGAAGGGGGGAGATCGCCGTTCCTATCCTTACATGCAAATCGCGGAGTGGCTCAATCGCCATGCCCAGCCGACCGATTCCATTGCGGCAGGCGAGATAGGCTACTTGGGCTACTACTCGAATAACCGCGTCATCGATTTGGC
>JAKJDA010000029.1:0-6898 GCA_022706165.1 Candidatus Hydrogenedentota bacterium
GCGCACGTGCGCCTGCTCGGATTGATTAGCCTCCAGCAGTTTACGGATATCGTCCGCCTCTTCCGCGGACATCGTTCCCAGCGCGAGGGCCTGCCGGAACAACTCCGCCATCGATCCACTGAAAGCGCGCTGCAGCAGATCGCGGACCATCAGTTGCTGGGTGCTCTCCTCGGGATGACGCGCCGTGTAGACATGACTCCGCCGCGATTCGTCGCGCGTCACCAAATCCTTTTCCGTCATGATCTGAAGGAACTTGAGCACCGTGGTGTACCCTGTCGCTTTCTCACGGGACAACTCTTCGTGCACTTCCCGCACCGTGCTGGCCCCCCTGCGCCACAACACCGTCAGAATGGACAATTCCGCATCTGTAGGACGCGGCGACCTGTGCCTGCCCATATCCCTCCTTTAATATTGGTTGCAATCATGCCAGACTTCCGCGCCGTGATTGAGGCAACGCCCCAAAAGCGCGAGTCCGTTGCGAACCCCCATCTATCCGGCATGTTGCGTTCTGTCCGAGGCGGAGCGGCTCCTCAAGACAATTCTTGACCTCTGGTTATGTTCGTTTCCCCCAGCAACATCGCCTCCTATTTTCACCCATGGCCGGGCCGTCGCCCCCCCTTGCCGAAACACATGAGTAAAAATAACCGACGCCTTCAGCGTACGAAAAAACCAGCGAAACGCCGAAGGCGCATATTATGAGGCATCCCAGGATTTATTTGCAAGTTTTTCAAGATAAAACAGAGAAAATGCAAAAATAGCACGCCTAGTTCATCTAAAAATCACGATGCGCCACTATTTGCTCAAAATCGCTGCATGCTTACGCCTGTGTCCCCAACAATTTCATCACGACGTCCTTCGCCGCCGCAATGGTCTCGGACAGTTTCTCCGGCGTTTTTCCGCCCGCCTGGGCCATGTCCGGACGTCCGCCTCCGCCCCCCCCCACCATGGGAGCCAGTTCCTTCACGACATCACCGGCTCGAATACGCGACGTGAGGTCCTTCGATACGCCCACGCACAACGCGACCTTGCCGTCGCACACGCTTCCCAACACCAACACCCCCGATGGCAGCTTCTCGCGCAAACTGTCCAGCGCCGCACGCAGGCCGGCCGGGTCCTGGCCGTCCATCTCCACCGCTAAAAGCTTGACATCGCCGATATCCAGCACTTTGGACATGTAGTCGATGGCGCCGCCTGTCGCAGCGGCCTGCTTCCACTTTGCAACCTCGCGCGCAAGACGGCGGTTCTCGTCGATAAGCGCTTGAACGCGCGCCGGCACTTCGTCCAGGCCACTGTTGAGCAGTTGGGCCACAGCGTTCAGATCGCCCTCTCGCGCCTGAATGACGTTCACGCAAGGCTCGCCACAGACGGCTTCGATGCGTCGCACCCCTGCGGAAATACTGGATTCTGATAGAATCTTGAAATAGCCGATCGCCCCGGTGCGCGGAACGTGCGTGCCGCCGCACAGTTCCATGCTGATGTCGCCGACCTGAACGACGCGGACGACATCGTCGTACTTCTCGCCGAACAGGGCCATCGCGCCGGCGGCCCTGGCCTCGTTGATATCCATTTGGGAAATAGCCACCGGTTCATCCGAACGGATGTAGCGGTTGACCTCGCGCTCGATATCGAGCAGACGTGCGCTGTCGATGCCTTCGAAATGCGTGAAATCGAACCGGAAACGCTCCGGCGCAACCAGCGAACCGGCTTGATGCACATGATCGCCCAAAACGTCTTGCAGCGCGGCCTGCAACAGGTGCGTCGCCGTATGATGCGCTTGCGTGGCGGTGCGCGACGCGACATCGACCTGTGCGTGGACGCCATCGCCCACACGCAAGGTTCCCTGCGTGACCTTCGCCACGTGGAGGGGCAACTTGGGAAGCGGCGCTTTGGTGTCCGTCACATGGACGGTTGCGGTTGCCGCCTCTAAGATGCCCGTATCGCCGACCTGCCCGCCCGACGCGGCATAGAAGGGCGTCGTGTCCAGCAGCACTTCGCCTTCTTCATCTTCCGCCAGCGCCTCAAGCTTCTGGCCGTTACGAAGGATAGCCACCACCTTGGCCTGTGCCGCCAGCGTGTCGTACCCGACAAACGGCACCGGCGGGTTCTCGTCCTGCACGACACGATAGACGGGGGCGAGGGCCTGTTCGCCGCTGCCTGTCCAGGCGCTACGCGCTTGCTCGCGCTGCTTGGCCATTGCCGTATCGAAGCCTTCCCGATCCACCGTATAGCCGCGATCTTCCGAGATATCGGTTGCAAGATCCAGGGGGAATCCGTAGGTGTCGTGCAAACGGAACAATTCGGATCCCGGCACGATTTTGACCCCGGACGATTCCATCTTGTCGTAAATCTCTTCCAGCAAATCCATGCCACGCGCCAACGTGCTCTGGAAACGCTGCTCCTCCGTCTGGATGACTTTTTCGATTTGCGTGCGGTTTTCAACCAACTCGGGGTATTGATGGCCCATGCGGTCGATTACGGTATGCACGACTTTGTACAAGAACGGCTGTTCCAGGCCTAGCTCGCGTCCGAAGCGTGCCGCGCGACGCAGCAACCGGCGTTCAACATAGCCGCGCCCCTCGTTCCCTGGCAGCACGCCGTCGGCCACGAGAAACGCCAACGCACGCACGTGATCCGCGATGACGCGGTAGGGCACGGGGTTCTTCTTGTACGGTGTCTGCGCCAAAGCCTCTGTCGAATGAATGATCGGCGTGATGCCATCGATGTCGAAGACCGTCTCGACGCCTTGCAGCAATGCTGCGAGCCGTTCGAGGCCCATGCCTGTGTCGATGCCGCGGTTTTTCAGCGGAGGCCGCGAGCCGTCGATCTGCTGATCAAATTGCGGAAACACGAGGTTCCAGAATTCGATGAAACGCTCGCCGGGGTCGTCGCCTGGCGTGCTGTTCGGACCAAGATGCCTGCCGCGGTCGTGCAGTTCCGAACAGGGGCCGCAGGCGCCCGTGTCGCCGGCCGGTCCCCAGAAATTGTCCTTCGCGCCAAGACGAATCAGGCGTCTCGTGGGGATGCCGATTTCCTTCTCCCAAATGCCGTACGCATCATCATCGTCTTCATATACCGATACCCAGATGAGTTCGGGGTCGAGCTTCGCGACCTGCGTCGAAAATTCCCACGCCCACTGGATGGCCTCGCGCTTGAAATAATCGCCGAAGGAAAAGTTTCCCAACATCTCGAAAAAGGTCATATGGCGCGTCGTTTTGCCGACCTCGTCCAGATCGTTTGCTTTGCCGCCGGCGCGCAGACATTTCTGCGCCGTTGCCGCGCGACGATACGGCACCGGAGCCTCGCCGGTATAGTACGGCTTGAATTGGACCATCCCTGCGCTTGAGAACAACAGCGTCGGGTCATTGCTTGGAACCAGCTTATCGCTGCGTTCGATGACATGGCCCCGCTGCCGGAAAAAGTCCAAATAACGCGCACGGATTTCATCACTCTTCACGGGAAACCTCCTGAAAAAAACAGTCCAATCTCAAGAAACCGAAGGACATACCTTAAATCTTTTCGCGCCGTCAAAACAACAGGGCTTCCCACTTGCCGCCTGCATCGCGCTCGACGTAAGATAGGGCGCGGACACGATACGGGGAATGCGAGATCGCTCCATTTTTTTTACGAGGATGCCCAATGAACGTTCCATTTGTCGATCTGCGCGCGCAACATGGACCGCTGGCGCAGGAAATTCTTTCGAGTTGGGGAAAAATCCTCGATGACGGCGGATTCGTGGGCGGAGAACACATCGAGGGGTTCGAACGCGAGTTTGCCGCCGCTTGCGGCGCAGATCATGCGGTTTCTGTGGCCAGCGGCACCGATGCGTTGCGTTTTGCGTTTCTGGCCAAGGGCGTTGCGCCCGGCGACGAGGTCCTGGTTCCCGCAAATTCGTTCATCGCCACCGCCGAAGCAGTGACGCAGGCCGGAGCGACGCCCGTCTTCGTGGATAGCGATCCGCAAACGCACGTGATTGACCCGGCCGCCGCCGCCGCCGCCGTCACCTCCCGCACGCGAGGCATTGCCGCCGTCCATCTCTATGGCCAAACGGCGGATATGGACGCTCTAGGGAGCCTGGCGAGGGCGCACAACCTCTGGATTGTCGAAGACGCCGCCCAAGCCCACTTGGCCGAGTTCCAGGGGCGCCGGGCGGGATCGTTGGGAGATGCGGCGGCCTTTTCATTCTATCCCAGCAAAAATCTGGGGGCCTGTGGCGAAGCCGGGGCAGTGGTCACGAACGACGCCGCGGTGGCCGACCGCGTTCGCATGCTGCGCGATCACGGTCAGACGCGCAAATACCTCCATGCCGTCGAGGGCTACAATGGCCGTTGCGACGCCCTGCAAGCCGCCGCGCTGCGAATCAAACTGCGCCATCTGCCCCGATGGAACGAACAGCGCCGCGCGCTCGCCGCACGGTATGTCGAACGCCTGCGTTCCTGCGAGGACATCACGCTACCAACGACGGCTCCAGACTGCTTGCCGGTATGGCACCTCTTTGTGGTTCAACTCGCGAGCCGGAACGTGGTTCAGGCCGCCTTGACGGAGAGAGGCGTCGCCACGGGCATCCATTACCCCGTTCCCTTGCATCTCCAGCCGGCGTACGCGCGCCTGCGCTGCCGCGAAGGATCGCTCCCCAATGCAGAGCGATGCGCCCAACGCATTCTGTCCCTTCCCATGTACGCGGAGATGCCCCCTGGCCACGTCGATTACGTCTGTGCGACGCTTCGGGAGATCCTGTCCGCGCAGCGCGCGTAGATTCCTCCGGACGGTTCACCGCAAAGGCAACGCGCCCTCAACCGCCTGACCGGACGAGATGCGTACGCGCCCACGCCAACATGGTCTCACGCATCAGGCCCGCCTCATGTCCGCGGAAGGGACACGGAACGATTTTCTTGTCCTTTGCGGGAACGCGATTGTACGCTGCGTAAATCGTCGACGGCAGACATAGTTCGTCCACAAGTCCGACCGACACCAACGTTGGACACGTAATGCGATCGGCTAGATTGTTGAGTTCGACATAGCTTAGCGTCCGCATAGCCCGATCGATCCGATCGGGCCATGCAGCCAAGTAGAGGTAAAGGTCGGGCCACGGATTGGCGCGGGTCATTTCCAGCGTGCGGCGGAAATGGCAGAACCCCGGCACCTCGGCAAAACACAACGCAGGCCGCGCATCGAGACTGCACGCCGCCAGCGACAACCCCCCGCCCTGGCTGCAGCCCGTCGTGCCGATGCGCGAAGGATCGACATCCGCGCGCGTACAGGCGTAATCCAGCGCGCGGACCGTGTCGGCGTATGCGCGGGTCAGGTAATACTGTTCCGGTTCCAGAATGCCCCACGATATCCAGCCGCCCGTATGCCCCCCTGGATACTCGGCGAGATCCGTGCTGTCGCCCAACTGCCCGCGCACGTCAAACGTCAGCACCGTGATGCCCTGCAGCGCCCACACGAGAAAATCCATGATCGAGCCCTTATGTCCGCCATAGCCATGCCAGAAGATCATCGTCGGCCGCGGTTTCGTTTCCCGTAGACTGAGACTCCACCCCGCAATACGCCCGCCGTCATATGCCGCAAACGAAACCTCCTCCACACGCACCTCCGGCGTAACATACGGAATCGTCGCAGCGCTCGCGTCCAATGGCTGCGCCTTGCTGCGATCCAAAATGCGCCGCCAGAACGCGTCAAAATCCGGCTCCTTCGTCTGCGGCAACGTAAAGTCCTGCAATTGGTCGAACGGCAGATCAAATTGAAACATAATCCATGCTCCCTTGAGTTGATTCGCGCCATGGTACCTGGAACGACACAAAAAAACACAGGAAACCTGCCCCCAACAGGCGAACGGGATCCCCCCCGAGCGCCACGCGCCCATCTCACGCGACCCAGTATGGCAAGCCCCTGGAATCCGGACCCGTTTTCTGCTACGCTGACGCGGTTATTTGCGCACACACGCCGCAAGAGCGAATCTCCTGCCCGCGCCAAACAGATTGCGGAATAGGGAATATCTTTCCGCCACGCCGGGGCGGGAACGCTCGCGCGCCACGAACGCAAAGGCGTGAATGCGCGTTGTCGCTCGAAAAAACGAGCATGCGGCAGGGGGAGACCATTATGGCGTCATTGGTGGATGCAGTGCTTGCCCTGGAACGTCAGGCCTCGGACACGATCGATGCCGCTCATCGGCGCGCCCAAACGCTGGAAGTCCGCGCCGCAGAACAAATCGAGGCCCTACGCGCCGCGCTGGCCGAGGAAACCCAACAACGCATCGAAGCGTTTCGAGACGAGGCCCAGCGCACACACCAACAAGAACTCTCCAAACTCGAACGCGAATTCGCCGAGGCCATGACCGCGCTAGAAGCCATTCCCGACAGCGCGATCGATTCCCTGGCGAAACGCGTCGCAGTCCGAGTGCGCGAGGTCTAGTCGTGGCCATTGATCGCATGCAACGAGCCACGTTCCTATGCCCCAAGGAAGCGATAGCCCCCTTGGTGCGCGCACTGCACAAAATGGGCGCCGTCGAGTTCCACGACGTTCTCGCCCAACATGACGCCTCCGCCGGGCAGCTAACGCAACCCGAAACCTCCACGGAAGACAGCGACAGAGCCCTCAGCCGCATCCATTTCATCCTGAATCTTCTCGACCATTTCGTTCCCGAGAAAAAAACGTTTGTCGAAGGTCTCGCGCCGTTGCCGCTCGTCGTGGACGAAGCGGAACTGCGGCAAACCGTGGAACAATTCGACTTGGAGGAGGCTTTCCACAAGGCGACGGATTTGGACGACGCCTACCGGAATGCCGAACGATTGCTCGCCGAAACCCAAGCGAAACTTGCCGAAGCGATGCCGTTTGCCGACATCCCCTACATGCTCGGCGAAATCGAAACGCTGCGCCACATACGCGTGATGTTTGTCCG
>JAKJDA010000029.1:6908-14820 GCA_022706165.1 Candidatus Hydrogenedentota bacterium
CTTCTAGAACAAGACGAAGAAGTCAAGGCATTGTCCGCGCGGGAAGCCGTTTCTTCGGGCCCCGCCCTGCGCAAGGACCACAACGCCAATGCAGCGCCCCCCCCCCCGAGCCAAGCTCTCGATTGGGCATTCGTTTTCCTGCGGCAAGACGAGGAAACCATGCGGCGTCTCCTGGCGAAGTACGGCTTCGAGGAACTGCCGATTCCCCACGCGGATGGCAAGGTGCGCGATCGCATTCGCGAGTTGCAGGCGGATATCGCCGAATACAGCGAACATTTGGAACAGGCCGCCGCACGCATTCGCGCCCTTCGGGATTGGCGCCGCCCCGTCAGCGTGCTGAAGGGATATTGGGAAGGGCGCCGGGCGCGATCCCTGGCGATCGGTCTCGCCGCGCAAGGCCATTGGACCGGCGTGCTCGCCGGATACGTGCGCGCGGAAGACACCCCCCCGATGCAGCGCATGCTCCAACAGGATTTTCCCGGCGTCTCCATGGTCCTCGAAGACCCCGCGCCCGACGACCCGGTTCCCGTCCACCTGTCGCTGCCGGGATCTATCCGTCCGATTCGCATGCTCGTAAAAATGTTCGGCCTGCCGCCCTATGCGGAATTCGATCCGTCGCCGTTCATCATCTGGAATTTTCTGCTGTTTTTCGGCATCTGTTTCGGCGACGTGGGATACGGCCTGATGCTGACAACCTTCGGACTCATCTTGTCCCGCAAAACCCGGCAATACGAAGGCGTCAACGATTTCCTGCGCCTGTTGACCTACGGCGGCGTAAGCACGATTTTCTTCGGATTCATATTCGGGTCCTGGTTCGGCAACTTGGTGGAAGCCCAGTACCTGGGCGAAAACAACCCATTTCTGCGCGTTAAAGAAGCCACGATGCTCCTCGATCCCCTTGAAAAACCCCTGGTCATGCTGGCGTTCGCCCTCGGGATAGGCATCCTGAACCAGTTCTACGGCGTTGGCCTCATGATGTACGGACTCCTCCGCAAAGGCGACTGGATGTCGGCCCTATGCGACGGGCTGTTCTGGCTCATCGCCCTGCCAGGCATGGTGCTGATGGTGGTAAAACTCTTGGCCGACGTGCCGGACGCGGTTTTCACGACGGGCCTACTTCTCTTTGCCGTCGGAGCGACGGGCCTGGTGTTGACACAAGGCCGGGCCGAATCCACCTTGCTCGGCAAAATCGCGACCGGCGTCGTAAGCCTCTACGGCATCGTGGGCACTTACGGCTGCACTGCCTTTCTGGGCGACACCCTCTCCTACTGCCGTCTGCTGGCATTGGGCCTGACCACCAGCATCATCGCCCTGTGCGTCAACATGATCGCGGGGCTCTTGCGCGACGCCATTCCCGGAGTGGGCATCGTGGTATTCATCGCGCTGGTGATTGCGGGACACCTCTTCAATTTTGGAATCAGCTTGCTCGGCGCATTCATTCACGCCATGCGCCTCATCTTCGTGGAATTCTTCGGACGCTTCTACTCGGGCGGCGCAAGGCCGTTCCAGCCGCTAAGCATGTCCTCGGAGAGCTTTTTACTGAAACCTTCCCCGGCTGGAGCGACCGGCGCCGCAACGCCGCCCACGCCATGACACAAGGACGCAAAACATGAGGGCCCACCGCCACGAAAGGCAGGACACGCCGCCGGCAAAGGCGCCAAGACCTTGCGGCCTTCCCGTGCAAACGCCAGGTTTCGGGAAAACAAATTTCGTATCGAGACGCCATGGGGGCGACGCGACGCGCGGCGCCGACATGACGGCATCAGCATAATCGGAGGAGAAACAGGGCATGGACACTTCACTGGCATTGGAAATTGGACGCGGGCTAGCCTGGGCAGGCGCGGCCCTGGCCTTCGGATTGGGCGGATGCGGATCCGCCAAGGGCATCGCCATCGCCTCGCAACAAGCCACGGGCGTGTTGAGCGAAAAACCGGACATGTTCGGCAGACTCATGATCATGGTGGCATTGCCCGGCACGCAAGGCTTCTACGGCTTCGTGATCGCGTTCATCATGTCCTACCAAACGGGCCTTCTTGGCGGCGACATCAAGGTCACCCCGGGCACGGGGCTCGCCCTGTTCTTCGTAGGGCTTGCCGCCGGCTTGGCCCAATTCGTCAGCGGCATCTACCAGGGACAAGCCTCGGCGGCGGGCATCTCACTCGTCGCGCGACGTCCCGAAAAAGCTGGACAGGCCATCTTGTTCCCGGCTCTGGTGGAAACCTACGCCGTCGTGGCATTGCTGTCCGCCTTCCTGCTGACCATCTGGCTGACGGCGCCCCGCGTGCTGACGTTTCTTCCATAAGGCAAAAACACGAGGGACGACGGCATGGGCCTTGAAAACATTCAACGGGTCGTACTCGCAACGGCGAACGAACAATCCAAACACATCGTACAGGCCGCCCAGGAAGCGGCCGACGCCAAGATCGCGGCCTTCCGCGACGCTGAAACGCAGGCCTGCGAGCGGCGTTTTCAGGCTGCGACCCGCGCGATAGAGGAGGAGCTTTCGCGCCTGCTCATCCAGCAACGAAGCGCGCGAAACAAGACGCTTCTCGAAAAGCGCAACGCCTGCCTGGCCCGTCTCTTTACCCTGGCCCGCGCACACATCCTTGACGCGCCCGCCGACGAATACGCCGCCCTCATGCGTGCGCTGCTCGAAAAAACCATCGACGGAAAGGCATGCCGCATACGGGTGCATCGCGACGACGAAGCCGTGTTTGCGGACTTGATCGCCGAAATGAACAAGCAGCGGCCGCCGGAAGAAAGGATTTCGCTGGACACCACGTCTCCCTTGCCCCGACGTGGCGGCTTTACGCTTGTCAGCGACCGCTACGAAATCGATCAGACGCTGGAAACCATGATGGCCGGCCTGGAACGGGAAATGGCGCCGCGCCTGGCGGCGCAACTTTTCGGCGCCGCGACATGAATACAGGAACAGGCGCATGACCGCTTCGCTGACGACAGAACAAATCCCATGGGGGTTCGTGTGCGGGCGCATCAACGTCCTGGAAACACGTCTGCTCGGCCACGATTTCCTTGCAGCGCTCGCGGCGCAGCCCCGCACGGAAGAAGTGCTGCGTCAGTTGCAGGAAACCCCCCTGCAAGAATTTCTCGTTCCAGGATCGGCATGGCAGGATTGGAGCCGTTTCCCTTCGCGATGACAGCCCAGACCCCAAAGTGGCCGCCCTCTGGCTGCTCGATTGGGACTTCCTCAACCTCCGCGCCACATGGACCCGGCAATCCGTCTTCCCCTTTCCTGCGGGAATGTTGACCCACGAACGACTCGACGCCATAGTCGCGGGCGATTCGAGCATGTTGCCCCAAGATATGAGGGAAGAAGTGGACCGGACTGTCCAGGAACTGGGAAACGCCCCCACATCCGATCTCGACGCCGCGCTGGACGGCGCCTATTTGCGCACGCTGCTCCATCTGGCGGGATCGATCGGGGCCCCGGTCATCGACGCCTGCATCGGCGACTTCGTCCTCGGCAAAGCCATCGCGTGGCTCTGGCGCGCCGTGCGCGCCCGACAAGGACTAAAAACCTTCCAACGCTTCCTGCTGCCGCTGGACGGCTACACAGGCATCCTGGAAGAAATACTCGCCGCGCCCGATCCCAAGTCCTGGCCCGGCATCGCGCCAGGACGCTTCGGCGAACTGATCGAAACGGCCCTGGAACACGAGGAAGACGATCGCATTCCCGCTTTCGAGCAGTTGGCTGCCGCGCACATCTTGCAAATGGCGCGACGCGGCCAAGACCAAGTCTTCGGACCCGAACGCGTGTTCAGCTATTTGGCCACGTTGAAAAACGAAATGTACAACGTAAAACTCATTGTGTGCGGACGGCTCAACCGAATCGACGCATCCGTGCTGAAACAGCGTCTGCGGGAGTGCTATGGCTAGGGCAATAGTGATAGGCGAGCGACACTTGATCCTCGGCTTCAAGGGCGTCGGGATGGAAATCATCCCCGCTCAAGACCGGGAAGCGCTGCACCGCGAGTTGATGACGCTCGCCCGCGACCCCGACGTGGCGCTCGTGCTCGTAACGGAAAGCCTGGCGGCCGAAGCTCCGGAAAGCATCGCGGAATTTCGCGGCGCGAGCATGGCCAGCCTCACCGTAATCCCAACGCACGAAGGCAGCCGCCACGTCAGCTTCGAAATGATGAGACGCCTGGTGGAGAAATCCATCGGCGTGGATGTGCTCGGCAAGGACTGAGCCCGACAATCTCGAAGGAGGTAGCGATGGAAACGCGAAAGATCATGAAAGAACTCTCAGCGTTGCCGCCAAACGCGCAACGCGAAGCGGTGGATTTCATCGCGTTTCTACGCGCCCGATATGCCACGCAATCGCGCAAGAGCGCCGCGATGCCTACGGACTGGACTCGCGAGCCGTTCTTCGGGATGTGGCGCGACAGGGCCGATATTACCGACAGCTCAGCGTGGGTCCGAGCACAACGTACGCGCGAATGGAACCGCCGCAATGGATAAAGGTGCGCTCATCGACACGGACATGTTGATTGATTTGGCGCGCGGCAAGGAGGGCATTGCTGCCCATCTTGAGAAACTCAAGAAGACAGGGAATCTATATATCAGCGTCGTCACCTACATGGAATTGGTTGTTGGATGCCGCAATAAATCGGAACAACGGTTCGTTGACAAATTGGTCGAGAAGTTTACGGTTGTGAATATTGACGCATCGATCTCGGAGACGGCCATGCGTTTTTTGAAGAAGTACAAGCTAAGTCATGGACTCCTTATTCCGGATGCGCTGATTGCGGCAACAGCTGCGACGCTGGAGATAGGCCTTCTGACTTGGAATCGAAAGGACTACCGTTTTATCGATGGGCTAGCGATGCTTCCCGCTCCAAGGGCAGCACGAAAATAAAACACGATATCGCGATATGCGATGGAAATAGAAACAGCAGGAACGTATAGCGATGAGCAACAATCAAGGTGAAGTGGTCAAGGTTTCCGGACCTCTGGTGGTGGCCAAGGGATTGGCCGGTGCGCGCATGTACGAGATGGTGCGTGTGGGCGAGGCCGGTCTTTTCGGCGAAATCATCGAGATTCGCGGCAACGATTACTCGATCCAAGTGTACGAGGAAACCGAAGGCATCTGGCCGGGACAGCCGGTCGTGCGCACGGGCGAGGCCCTCAGCGTCGAACTCGGACCTGGGCTCATCCGGTCCATCTACGACGGCGTTCAGCGCCCGCTGGACGCGCTCTACCGGGACTTCGGCGACTTCATCGAACGCGGCGCCTTCTCGGCGGCGTTGAATCGCGACGCGACGTGGGAGTTCAAGCCCCTCGCCGCCGTCGGCGATGCCGTCTCGCCCGGCGACGTACTGGGCACAGTCCAAGAAAGCAAGCTCGTCCTCCACAAAATCATGGTTCCCGCGGGCATCTCCGGCACAGTCAAAAAAATTGGCCCCATGACCGGCAACGTGGAAACCGAAGTCGCCGTCATCGACACTTCGTCAGGCCCCGTGCCCGTCACCATGGTGCAGCGTTGGCCCGTCCGGCAACCGCGCGGCGTCGCGCGCAAACTCCCGCCCAACGAGCCGTTGATCACCGGCCAGCGCGTTATCGACATGTTCTTCCCCATCGCCAAGGGCGGCACGGCGTGCGTGCCGGGCCCCTTCGGCAGCGGCAAGACCGTCGTCCAACACCAGCTCGCGAAATGGGCCGACGCCCAGATCGTCGTCTACGTCGGCTGCGGCGAACGCGGCAACGAGATGACCGACGTGCTCATGGAATTCCCGCACCTGAAAGACCCCGCCTCCGGCGAACCGTTGATGGAACGCACGGTGCTCGTGGCCAATACCTCCAACATGCCGGTGGCTGCGCGCGAAGCCAGCGTGTTCACGGGCATCGCCATCGCCGAATACTTCCGCGACATGGGCTATTCGGTCGCGTTGATGGCCGACTCGACGAGCCGCTGGGCCGAGGCCATGCGCGAGATCTCCGGGCGCCTCGAAGAAATGCCCGGCGAGGAAGGCTACCCCGCGTACCTCGGTTCGCGCATCGCGAGTTTCTACGAGCGCTCGGGCAAGGTCGTGTGCCTGGGCAAGGACAGACGCGAAGCATCGCTTTCTCTCATCGGCGCCGTGTCCCCGGCAGGCGGCGACATGTCCGAACCCGTGACCCAAGCCACCTTGCGCGTCGTGAAAGTGTACTGGGGCCTCGACGCGAACCTAGCCTACGCGCGCCACTTCCCGGCGATCAACTGGCTGAGTTCGTATTCGCTGTACCAGAACGTCGTCGACGCGTACGCGAACGACAAGGTCGACCCGGCATGGGAAAGCGATCGCAAACAGGCCATGACCCTGCTGCAGCGCGAAGCGGAACTCGACGAACTCGTGCGCCTGGTAGGTATCGATGCGTTGGCGGCGGAAGATCGCTTGTTGATGCAGGCGGCGAAGATGGTGCGCGAAGACTTTCTTCACCAAAACGCCTTCGACGACCGCGACACCTACACCTCCCTGAAAAAACAGAACCTGCTGTTGAAGGTTATCCTCAATTACTACACGCAGGCCCGCAAGGCCCTTTCCGAAGGCGCGAGCCTCAACGCCCTGCTGAATCTGCACGCGCTGGAAAATGTCGCGCGCGCCAAACTGATCCCCGAGGACGCCCCGAACGAATTCACGCAGTTGCAGGCAAACATCGCGCAGGCCATCCAGGCCCTTCCGCGTTACTGAGGAACGAAAATGCGCACACTGGACGAAGCAAACACCCTATCGGGATCGGACGTGTCGCTTCTTTCGGCGCTCAAGAGCGGCATTGCCGCCGTTCTGGCAGGGTGCGACGTCTGGCTCTACGGAAGCGCGGCGCGCGGGGCGCAGACTGCCGAGTCCGATTATGATTTGCTCGTATTGACCGACGAGCCGGTTTCGACGTCCGTGCAAGCGCGTGTGCGCGACGTAACGTATGCGATCGAGTTGGAAAAAGGAATTGTGTTTTCAACGGTTTTTCGAACACGCACCGTGTGGGACAGTCCGTTAATGAAAGAGTCGCCGTTTCACGAAGAAGTGACGAAGGACGCCATAGCGCTATGACGCCGGAGCGCGCACACGAAGCGTTGAGCGCGGCCCGACTGCTGCTGGATCGGGGTCATGTATACGATGCGATCAACCGTATGTATTATGCCGGTTTCTATGCGGTTGTGGCCTTGCTCTTGGTAGACGGATTGTACTCCAGTAAGCACGCAGGCGTGCGTGCGCTGTTTAATATGCACTGGATTCGAACAGAAAAGTTGCCGGTCGAAATGGGCAAGTTATTTCAGTTGCTCTTTGATTCACGCCATGACGTGGATTACGGCGATTTCCCCTCCGTTACGATAGAGGACGCGCGGTCCATGGAAAAAGAGGCGACGCGCTTTGTTTCGAGAATTGAGGAAGAACTTGCGCAACTCATGAAATGAACTGCGCTTTTGTATTACATGTGCCAGAACCGTTGAGAGGCAGAACATGACGACGATCAGCAAAGAGTACCGCACCGTTAACCAGATCATCGGGCCGCTGATGCTTGTCGAGGGCGTCGAGGGTGTCACCTACGGCGAACTCACCGACATCAAGCTCGGCAACGGCGACGTGCGCCGCGGACGCGTGCTCGAGATCAACGGCGACAAGGCGATGGTTCAGGTGTTCGAGGGCACCAGCGGCTTGGCGTTGCAGGACGTCAAGGTCAAATTCCTTGGCAAGGGCATCGAACTCGGCGTGTCGGCGGACATGCTCGGGCGCGTGTTCGACGGGTTCGGACGCCCCATCGACGACGGCCCCGCGATCATTCCCGAGAAGTGGTTGAACATCAACGGCAACCCGATGAATCCCTTCGCGCGCGACTACCCCAACGAGTTCATCCAAACCGGCGTCTCGACCATCGACCTGCTCAACACCCTCGTGCGCGGTCAGAAGCTGCC
>JAKJDA010000002.1:0-337 GCA_022706165.1 Candidatus Hydrogenedentota bacterium
GCGTGAGCGCAACGCCCGCATCGTCAAAGCGCAGTCCGCCCATTGCCGTAAGTTTTCCGATGGCAGCCTGCGCAAGACCTAATGAGACCAGTTCGGCAAGATCGATGTCGGCTGTGAACGGCCCCTCGACCCGCAACGGAGACAGGCCGAACTCCATGTTGTCGCTGCCAAGCTGTCCGCCCTCGCCCAACACGGCGTTCACGTGGGTCAAACGGCCGGTTCCCTTTGAAAGATCGAGCTGCATCGACGCCTTGGCCCGAAGCGGCGTTTGGCTTCCCTCGGGCAAAAACGGCAGGAGGAGCGCGGCCGCGACGGCGTCCAGGTCGGCATTCAAGCG
>JAKJDA010000002.1:347-5110 GCA_022706165.1 Candidatus Hydrogenedentota bacterium
CTTCAAGTTGGAGCGGAGCGCGAACGACCGCCTCGCCATACACGCCCGCAACGCCCGCCAACGCGGCAAGCCCCGCGAGGTCAAGGGCGCCCGTCCATTTGCCGGATGCCGTCAACGGCGAGAGGGATAGGACAAAATCCTGGATGTTCGATCGCAGGAAATCGGGGAAATCGATGCGGACACGATGCGCCTTTACGCGCTGAAGAGAGGGTTCCGCAACGATCGGACCTGAAATGGCCAACGGAACACTCGTCTGTCCGGCGATCAAAGGCGCAAGGTCCGACTGCACCGCGCAATCGGCGTTGAGTCCATTTGCGCCGTACGAGGCCTTGACGTCCCCCATAAAGCGCACCCCGCGCAACACGGTCATCTCGCCCATGCCCAGCAACGCGCTGAACAACGGAGCGTCGACATTCTCCAACGATAAAGCTCCCTGTATTTCGCCGTTCGGCATCGCCGATGCCGAGCAGGTCAACGCGCCTTCGCCGAGATCTCCCCTGCCGTTAAATTCCACAAGAGCCCCTTCGCCCGCGAATACGCCCTGCCCTTCGGCCTTTGCCGCGCACGGAACAATCCTTCCTCCGCTGACAATGCGCGGCGCAATCTGGCCGTTGAACGAATAGGCGTCGCCGTGAAACGCGACCGTTATAGAAGCGGAAGCCCCGTCAATCACAGGGCGAGCGTGCAGCGCATCGCGGCACATCGCAGGCAGCGCCTGCATCAGGTCAGCGCGACGCCAATCCTCGAGATCCATCCGCAACGACGCATTCGGCGGAAAACCCTGCAGCCGCACACGAAGCGGCTTGGCCTTTGCCAGGGCCAACGTCACGTCCCATTGGTTGTCCTGCGCGGTTCCGGCGAGTTCGACGTCTCCCGAGAACAGTTCCGCGTCGGCATGCACAAGACGCAGCGCCCCAATCTGGCCACGGACCATGGCCTTGGCCACATGCGGCGCCGCGCCGTCCAGACGCCCCGAAATCTCCGATCCCGAAACATCGAGATGCTGCGCCGCAGCGCGCAGCGCGACAGGAAGCCCCGCGCTGAGCACGAGCCCCGCAAGAAGGGGATCGTCCACGCGGACCGTGTCGAGCGTGGACGAAAACAACCAACCCTGGTGCGACTCCCGCTTCAAATCGGCGGCGGCGTTCAAGTCCAATTGTCGTGGTATCTGTGCGATGGCGCGGCATGCCGCCGAACCATCTACGCGCAGTTCCATGCGCAGATCAATGCTTCCGCCGTCAACCGAGGTCTCGCCCGCGCCAGCAGGCGCGTCAAGGCCTCCTGTCAAATTCTTAGCGGTGAGCGAGACCACAAAGGCCGCATTTTCCGGTTGGCCGGCCTGCACCGAAATCCCCGAAAAGGAGTAGCCATATCCCTTCTCGATGCCGGAGACTTTGATGTCGTCTATCGAGCTTTCGACGGGCAAATAGGCAAGCAAAGCAAACGGTTCCCAAGCGGATGCCGACGAGGAACGTGTGGGAGACGCCGGAGGCGCATCGCTTGCAGGCGCGGTTTTTGGGGAAAAATCGGGGCGCAACGCGATCGCGTCCACGTGGACAGCGCGGAAAAAGCGGCGATCGCGCGGAAACAACGTGTACGTCGCGCGCAGGCCGGATGCTTCGAGAAACGGCTGGCGCGCCTTGCGCTGTTCGCGCGTGGCATACACTCGCAACGACTTCACGTGCAGGCCGCCCGCCAAGAAGATATCGCGCCGCCATGTCCGCCGCGAGTCGCTGGGGCGCTTCGAGACGCCACAGAAAGAGCGCCGCCGCCAGACCGATGATCAGCCAACCCAAAAACCGGCGCCGGCGTTGGAGCCAAGACTTTCCATGTGTTTGTCTCGCGTCATCCACGGCAAGAATTCCCGTGATCGTTATGCAAAGAATCCTATCACAGCCCACGCAGGATTGGGTGCGATTTTCCGGGTTCCCATTTGAACGTCTGGCCGCTTCCGTATACCCTGTGCAGGTGCGCATAGTTTGGAGAGAATGGGCGCACGAAACTTTCCCTTTGCAGAGAGTCCCATGGGCGAGAAACAGATCGTACAGAACCGGAGCGCACGGCGAGACTACCACGTCCTCGAGACCTACGAGGCGGGCATCGAACTGCGCGGAACCGAAGTGAAATCGTTGCGCGACGGCCGCATTAACCTAAAGGACAGCTATGCGGACGTGGCGAACGGGGAGTTGCTTCTCATTGGCGCGCACATCAGTCCGTACGACAAGGGCAACGTCTGGAACCATGACCCCGAGCGAACGCGCAAGCTGCTCATGCACAAGCGCCAGATCGTCAAACTGGGCCAGCAAACCGCCGAGAAAGGCCTGACCCTTGTGCCTCTTCGCTTGTATTTTTCGAAGGGGCTCGTGAAGGTCGAGATTGCCCTGTGCAAAGGCAAGCAGACGCACGACAAACGCGATACGATCCGCGAGCGGGAAGTGAAACGCGAGATCGAACGATACACGAAACGTCCCAAAACCTGAGCCCATAACAACGCGATGCAGCCCCCCGCCACACACACAGCGTCTTCGGGATCGTCGCCGGGATCGCGACGCACGAGATCAGGCGCCCTCCTGTTCGCAGGGGACGTCGCCGGGCTTGCCCTCAGCTCATGGCTCGCGTTGCACCTCAAGTTCTGGGGCGCGCCGCCCGAGGAACATCAACTGCCCTATCTGCTCTTTGCGCCGGCGCTGCTCGCATGGCGCTTGTATGCGGCGCACAGCTGCGGCCTATATGATTTCCGGCGCCGGCTCACGCGAACCGATCATCTTTTCGGAGCGCTGGGCGCGGCGGCGTTGGGCGTCGTTCCCGGCTACGTGCTGCTCGTATTCGTGCAACTCTACTATGCCCCCCATTTCCAATTGTCGCGAACGGTGGCCGGACTCGACGCCTTGTTCGTGGCGATATGGCTGGGAGCATCGCGGGCGGCGCTGCTGTCGTGGCTTCACGCGACGGGATACCGCGTGCGTCTGATGCTGGCCGGAAATCCGGAGGCCTGCCGCGAACTCGAAGACGAAATTCGCGCGCGCGCGCCACGGCTTATCGAACTCGTCGGCGCCTATCCCTCGGTATCGGCATCCGACATGCCCGTAAAGGCCGATCAGATTATCCTTGTCGATCCCGACGGAGACCAGAAGCGTCTGTGCGCGTTGTTGGCGAAATGGGACGAAGCCGGCGCCGAACTCTTTCTGCTTCCCGATCTCGGGCTGTCTTCTCTCGTCCATGTGCGCGTTACAAGCATTGCGGGATTGCCGCTCGTATCGCTAAGTCCCGGCTTCGCGGCAAGGCCGTACCGCATCGTCAAGACGGCGATCGACGCAATCGTGGCGGCGATGGGATTGTTGGCGGGCTTGCCCGTGCTGTTGGCGGCGGCCGTCGCGATCAAACTAAGCTCTTCCGGGCCTGTATTCTACTCGCAACCGCGTGTGGGGCTGCGGGGTCGCATCTTCCACATTCACAAGCTACGCACCATGATCGTCAACGCGGAAGCCGCGAGCGGGCCGGTTCTCGCTTCGGACGCCGACCCGCGCGTAACGCCGGTGGGGCGCTTTCTGCGCCGCTCGCGTCTCGACGAATGGCCCCAGCTCTGGAACGTCCTGCGCGGCGACATGAGTCTCGTGGGGCCGCGCCCGGAACGCCGTGAATTTGCGGACCGATTCACCGCCGAGACGCCGCTGTTCGCCCGGCGTCTGTTGGTCAAGCCCGGTTTGACCGGCCTGGCGCAGATTCACGGAGGATACGAGAGCGATTACCGTCACAAACTCCGCTACGATCTGGTATACATCAACAACATGAGCCTTGCCGCCGACCTGCGCATCCTTATCGCCACCTTCCAGACCGTCCTCACGGGCAAAGGCGCCGTGTAGTCCGCTTGTTTATCGATGCTCGAGCAGGCACACGGTTTCTACGTGAGCCGTGTGCGGGAAAAGGTCCACCGCCACGGTGCGGACGAGACGCCATTTCGCGGCGCAAATGATCGCAAGATCGCGCGCGAGCGTGGCGGGATCGCAAGATACATACACCATGCGGGCGGCATGGCACGCCGCCAACGACGGCGCAATCGCTTTGGCCCCGGTCCGCGGCGGATCAAGAAGAACGACGTCCCACGGCTCCGCCGCAAGGGCATCGCAAAACGAACGTTCGTCGGCGGCCTGGTACGCGTCCGCCCGCAACGCAGCCGCCGCGCGCACCGCCGCTCCATTATGGTCATAACCGCGCACGCGCACGCCACGGGGCAAGTCCAGCGTGAGATTCCCGTTGCCGCAGTACAGTTCGATCAGGTTTGCCGGATCGCCGATCTGCGCGCGCACCACGCGGCGAAGCGTCCGGTTCAGCAGCAAGCTGGCCTGGGAAAAGGTTCCGTTGACAATAGGCGCTCCATCAAAGAGAAACATCGCACGATCCGCCGAACGCTCGTCGAAATCGCACTGCGTGAACGCCTTGAGCAAGGCGTTGCTGGGCCGGCGCGACCACACAAGGACATCGTCGCCCTCGGGATTCACGGCGATCTCGATGTCGCCATGGCCGCGAATGCCTTCAAGACGGCGCAGGGCGGCGTTCAGATTGGGATGGCACAGCGGACACGAGGCGATCGGAACGACGTCGTGCGATTGACGCGCGTGAAAGCCCCAGCCCTCACGCGTCCCATGAAATTCTGCGCGGGTCCTATAGCCGAGTCGGAGCGACGCGTCCTCGACCCACTCCACCTCCGTATCAAGTTTCGCAATGCGCTTCAGGGAATCGCCCACAATGCGGCATTTCCATTC
>JAKJDA010000002.1:5143-26006 GCA_022706165.1 Candidatus Hydrogenedentota bacterium
GCAGCCGCCGCAACGTTCGTATGCCGGGCAGTCCACAGACTGCCGCACGGGCGAAGGCGTCTCGATGCCGACGATGCGCGCCCATAGAACGCCCTTGGCCTTGCGCTCGATGCACACGCGCAACGCGTCGCCCGGCAACCCATACGGCACAAAACAAACCTGCCCCTCGATGCGTCCGATGCCGTCGCCCCCATGCGCCAACGACGTAATCTCGATATGGCGTTCCATCCGCGCTCCTCAACCGGTTGCGGGCGCGCTGCGACGCATCGCGCGTAGCCGCACCAAAAAATCCGCGAAAACCGTCCTCGCGCACTCGGCAGGATCGCCGGACGCCGCGAGTAGATAGGTCGCGGGAAACGTGATTTTTGCCCCTCCGGGCGCCTGTTGCGATCCCTCGTGCATCACGGCGAAAACGCCCGCCTCGGGCGCGTACAACCGGAACGTGCACGGAGCCTCCGACCCCAAGATCAACACCGTTTGGTCCCGCGTCAAGGCCGCCGCGCGTTCATCGGTGCGCCATTCAATGGCGTCGCGCTGCATCGCAAAACCATCGGTGAAAACGCGCACGCCTTCGTGCACCAGCCCAAGGCTATCCAGAACGATATGCGACGCCACGACGTCATGCCGGCTGAGGTTGTGCAGGGTTAGCGTGCGGACGAGGGCGGGAAACTCGTGCAAGGCCAGGGTGTGCGTGAGAATCTCGAGCCCCGGGCGTTTTTTGCGCGACGTCAGCGCCGCCCCCACGGGACCGTTCTCCTCGCTCCATTCGACTTCGCCAAAATCCATCACGCCCAGCGGCTCGCCATCGATGCGCACGCTGAACTCGCGGCTCAGCCCCGCTGTCCATTCGAGCCCTTCGGACACGTCCAAAAGACTCGTCGTGTGGCCGACAAACGTGGACCACGTCCGCTCAATCCAACGGTTGCCCACGCGGCTTTGACCGCGATGCACTTCGGTATAGGCGCGGTCCATCATGAAACGCCGTCCAGCACAGCCAGCATCTCCGCGACGGACGTGAATTTCTCGCGCGGTTTTCCCCGGAGCGTCCCTCGCTCGATTTCGACGGCGTCGATTTTCTTCCACTCTGCAAACGAAACCACGCGCACGGACCGCGCCGCGAGCAGTTCACGGATAGCGTCCTCGCCGTGGGCAGGCGTCGGCAGCGCGTGCAGGTCGTCGAGAATGGCTTGCGCCGTCTCGACGCTATCGGGCTTGTTGGAGCCGATGATGCCGCTGGGGCCGCGCTTGATCCATCCCACCGCGTAAAGTTGCGGGACGCGATGATCGCCGTCGTAAATGCGGCCATGGCGATTCGGGATTCTCCCATGCCGCTCGTCGAACGGCACGCCGGGTATCGGCACGCCGCGGTAGCCGACGCTGCGAAAAAGAATGCCGCAGGGTTGATCGATATGGACGCCCGTGCCCACGGCCTGTTGATGAAACGGAGGCCCTTCGAGACGGGTGCGCTCGAGGCGGACGCCTTCCAGCCGCGCGGCTCCGTACAACTCGACGGGGCTCAACAGGAACCGGATGACAAATCGCTTGCGTTTGGAAGACGCGGGGCGTTCCGCAAACTCACGCAAGATGGCCATGTTTTTCTGGGCGTGTTGGTTGTCCTTGTCGTGGAGTTCCGTTTCGCAGGCGGCGTTGAGCGCCAAGTCCGCCGGGTCGATGACCGGGTCGCAGTCGCCCAAATGACCGAACTCCTTGAGTTCGGGCGAGGTGCACTTGGCCTGCACGGGGCCGCGACGGCCAATCAAGTGAATCTCGCGCAGGTTGGAGGCGGCGAGAACATCGAGCGCGTGCTGTGCGATGTCGGTTTGGCGCAACTCATCCGCCGTTTTCGAAAGAATGCGGCTGACGTCGATGGCGACGTTGCCTTGGCCGACGATTACGGCGATCTCGTGCGACAGGTCGAACACGCGATCGCGGTAGTCCGGGTGGCCGTTGTACCACGCAACGAATTCCGTGGCCGTGTGGCTGCCGGGAAGATTTTCCCCCGGCACGCCGAGTTTGCGGTCGGTTTCCGCGCCGCACGCAAACAAAACGGCGTGATAATGGGCCCGCAGCTCGTCCACCGTCACATCGCGTCCGACCGCCACATTGCCCAAAAACGAAAAACCCTCGCATGCGGCGATCTTGTCAAAGACGCGGGTGACGGTCTTGATCTTCAGGTGGTCCGGCGCCACCCCGCCCCGCACCAGGCCGAAGGGCGTTGGCAGGCGATCGTACATATCGATGCGAATGGTCTTGCCGGATTTGAACAACGCCTCCGCCGCATAAAAACCGCTCGGACCGCTCCCGATAATCGCGACGCGCAACGGATGCGCACGCGAGCCAATCTCCGACATGCTCCCTCCAATCGTTTTCCCAGATCGGCCGTTCCCTTGTCATTGCTCGCGATCTTGCCGCGCGCCGCTAGGCAAGGCGAAAGGACAATCCGCATTTCGTCCGCGCCGGGTCGGGCGCGTCCAGAAATGCGGACCTTCGCAGAAAGAAAGCGGATAAAAAAAGGCGGGCAAGGACGTCGCCGTCCTTGCCCGTGTCGCGTATAGCGAAAGTCAAAGCGCCATTAGTTGTTCTGAATGGCCGGAAGCGTGTACATCGCAGCGTTCGGGGAACCGATTTCCAGGTAACGGCCGACGATGTCGCTGTTCTTGCCAACCCAGTTCACGACCAACGAACCATTGCCGTTGCCGGCGTTCGCCATGTTCGGAACCGCACGACCCGCGCCTTCATCACCGGTCGAGTCGTCATACACGGGACGGAAGCCGATGCCCTGCAGAGCCAACAGCTTGAAGGTGTTCTTCACAGGCGTGCGATCCGCGCCTGCAACATTGTTATAGGTCAATGCGATCGTCAGATCGCTGTGGGTCAGGTTCTTCAGGCCGATATACGCCAGCGGGCCATTGTTCGCGCTGCCGACATAGCGGTTCTGCGCATCGAGGACCGGGGCAGTGCCGCCATCACGGAAAATCGGCACCGCAATGGTGCCAGCGTAGGCGATGCCAGCAAAAACCAACACAGCCGCCGTCAAAACGAGATATGTCTTCATATCCTCACTCACCTCCCAAAGGTTTTTCAAACATCGCTCAAGCCACGAGTCGAGGATAGCATGTTCCCGCGCGCTTTGTCAATACCTTTTTGAACGGATATCGCCGTAATAAGCCAGCGGGTCGGCGATGGTTCTCGTAGCGCCCGGTCTCCGTGCCGGGCGTCTTGAGAGTCGCGACCATGAAAGAAAAGCCACAAAAAACCCGCAAACACGGTTTCTTTCGTGACGCTCGCATGATCTCGCTGGCGCCCCGCTCTTTGCCCTGAGCCATAATACGGACGCCCGGCACGGAGACCGGGCGCTACGAGACGGACGCCCGGCACGGAGACCGGGCGCTACGAGACGGACGCACGGCACAGGGACCGGGCGCTACGGGACGGATGCCCGCACAAAGCTACGAAGAGATGAGGCGGGCGCGTTTTCACGTTGGACGCCTACGCCCTGGGAGGTCAAAACGCCTCGTCAAAAGGCGCCCCAAACGAAGAGGCCGCCCTCCGAAGAGGGCGGCCTCGAACTCAGATGAACTCCGGGCGTTTTTCCCGGAATCCGCTTACGTATGGGTTACTTGCGAATCCGACGGAAACCGGCCGCCGCAAGGCCAAGGCCCAGCAGCCCAAGGCCGCCCAAGCCAAACAGCGGCAGCATGCTCGCCGTGATGACCTGGCCGGTGTTTTCGGGGAACAGGGCCACCGCGACCTTGTCGCTGTAGCCGTCGTTGTTCGAGTCGGAATCTTTCGGATTCAAGCCGTACGTGACGACTTCCGCCACATCCGAAACGCCATCGCCGTCCAGATCGGACCCGACGTTGGACACCAAGGGGTTAAGACCGTTCTTGACTTCGAGCACCAGCGAAATGCCGTCCGCATCCGCGTCGCCGTTGATGTCGATCGGGGTCTGCGGCGTATTGACATCCGTCACGCCCGAACCCGTGATGACCATCTCGCTGATGAAGGGCCACGTCCCGCGGATGCTGATGTACGGAGTATCCGGGCCGCCGGCATCGGCGTTGTACGCATCCAGGACGGCTTTCGCAATCGTGCCGCTGTTGTTCGCGGAGAACGGAGCCTGAACGCCATCGTTCACCCAGAACGGACGCCACGCGCCGCCGTCGACGGCAAACTGGAGGACCAGGTTCGCCGACGCATCGCGAGACGCCTTCACCGCGAAGGTGCTCCAATTCGCCGGAATCGCCACCGCGCCATCGTCACCCAGGTTCGTGCTGTTGCCGACGATCGCGTTGTTGTCGCTGGCCAACACCCACTGGCCCTGGCCCACGTTCCACTCAAGGCCGATGTGGCCCAGGTTCTGCTCGAAGGTGGTCGGCCCAAGGAAGAAACGGTAGTTCCGGTTCACGGGGTCCAGGCCGCTGCCCGGATTGATGACGTACCCCGTCACGTCATAGGTCGTTCCATCGGGAATCGTCAGGATCGTCGTGCCATCGTTCAACGTGAATTGGAACTTCACGCGGCCCGCGCCCGACGTCGCATCGATGGAATAAAATCCCTCGTGCCCGACCCAGCTGATCGACTCCGGGGCCACCGGGACGTTGTTGAACCCAAAGAGCGTTCCCGTCTCACCCGTATAGCCGCCGTAAAAGGCTGTGCCGGCCCACGCACTACTTGCGATAAGCACGCCGGCAAGCACTGCAAATACTTGCTTCATAACCATCTCCTTCTCTCCATCGTTATGGTTCGCTTTTCTTTCGCCACCGCAACGCACGCGTGCGCTGGCCCACGTCCTTTACGTGAAGTGTTGCTACCTCAAGCAAAGAGCACGTCCGCACCCGCACGTTGCCCGTGCAGTATGCGATAATGCCTTCCACCCTGTTTTGCGTTGGCCTTTCAGCCGCCGCAGCCCCAGAGCCCGGACTGAACAACGCCCCGTTACACATGTGTGGCTTGAGCTAGGAGCGCGCATGAGGAAATCCGCACATTGGTTTCCCCACTGTTCAAGGGTCAGTGTAACATGCCACCCCGCCCTTGTCAACCCCTCCGCTCTAAATTTGGAGGGATGGCGCCCGCGCATAAGTGCAAGCGTCGTGGATATTTTGGAATATCGACACCGCATCGCTTGGTTAAAAACAATAAAAACGATTTAATCGATTTTTATTGCGGTCTCGCTGCCCGTGCAAAGTTTTGAATGCGACGCAAAACGCCGCCGCATCCGCTTCACGAACCGGCGGCCTGGACGCACGCCCGAAGAAACGCCTCGGCGGCGCGATCCTGCTCTGGCTCCGTAAGAGTTGGGTAGAGCGGTAGGCTAATGAGACTCCGATAGGCCGCATCGGCATTCGGGCACGACGCATCGCCGGGGCGGCGCCAATCCGTTACGGGATGCACCGCATGCACGCCCGCGTCGTGCATGGCCGCGATGATCCGGCGCGCATCCTGCCGACGCAGTCCGACCACGTACCGGTACCAGACGCGGGGCGCCTCCATCGCAGGCAACACAAAGCCCGCCGAAGCCGCGTACGGCGCGAGCCGCGCTGCGTAGCGCTGGGCCAAGGCCTGCCGCGCGGCAAGCATGCGCGGCAAACGATCCAACTGACACAAAGCCAGCGCGGCTTCGAAATCCGTCATCTTGTCGTTCAGGCGTCCGCCCTGCGCCGGCTGATCGCCGTAATCGCGCCATTGCGCCACGCGTTCGGCGATCGCGCGGCGCGACGTCAACACCGCCCCGCCTTCTCCGGCCCCCATAAGCTTGGTCGCGTAAAACGACAGCACGGCGGCGTCGCCTCGGGCTCCCAACGGCGCGTTTTCCGCGATCATGCCGAACGCGTGGGCGCAGTCTTCGACAATGGGGACGTCGCACACGGCGCGCAATGCGCGGATCGGAGCCGGCGCGCCAAAGGTGTTGACGGCAATGATCGCGGCGACCGGCCCGGCCTGCATCGCGCGATGCAGTGTTTCCGGGCTGATGTTCCAGGTTTCTGGATCGACATCGGCCAGCGCCGGTTCGGCGCCGCACGCAAGAACGGCATTGGCGAGCGCCACGCAACTGTAGGCGGGAACAATCACCCGCGCCCCTGGCCCCACCCCAAGGGCCAACAACGCGAGGCGCAACGCGCTTACGCCCGACGCCACGCACGCGGCATGGGCCACGCCCCCCGCCGTGCACAGGGCGTTTTCCAGCGCGGCGACGCGCGGTCCCTGGGCCCAACGTCCGCTGGCCAGCGTCTCGGCAACGGCAAGCGATTCGGGCTCGCCGTGCGTCAAGCGGTTATGGGGAATCGGAACCGGCAGGGCAAGTTCCATCTCGCCCGGCCCGCATGCCCGAAATCCCGCCGCCTGAAACACGGTTTCCCCAACGGCGTCGCCGACGGCAAGCGTCACGCACAACCGCTTGATCTCGGGATGCGCGGCGGCCTGGACGCAGGCCGCGCGAAGCATGCGGGGCAACGTCTCGGCGCGGGCCGCGTCCGGCAAAACCGCGACTCCAAGCGCGCGCGCCGCAGGATCGGCGTGCGGAGCAATAAGCACAACGCCGGCCGGCGCGCCGTCCAGGCTGATCAAAAGCAAGAGGAGGCCGGGATCCAGAAGCCCCCCGCGCCAACGCGCCTGCGCGTCGGACACGTCGGGCATGACAAGACGGCGCCCGGCAATGGCCATTTCGCCAGCGGCGCACCAACTGCGGAGCAGCGCGGCATCGCCCTCCTGCGCGTCACGAACCGTCACCCACTGCGACGCCATCGCTCCTCCCGGCCTTCCCACGGGCGCAGGCCTGATCTCCCCCGCGCTGCTTCGCTCCTCGCTCGGTCTCCGTTATAATGAATTCATCATCCGCCGGGCAACCAGGACCTATGCAACGCCGTGGGCTATCATGTGTACTGTAGATACGGCGTACATGCGGCGCTTGGGAGGCGCCGCCGCAACGGAGAGCGCCGTAACGGACGAGAGCGTCCAGGAGAACGATATCGCCCATGACAAGCGAGGACACGAGGGAACGGATAACGGACATGACGCGTTCGATAACCCCGGCCGAGATGCGGGCCATCGAACGCCACCAACGCCTGCTGTCGCAGGAGGCGCAACGCGACGTTCCCTACGAAGAGGCCTATGACGACTGGATGGCGAACCGCGCCGTGGCGTGGCGGGAAGCGCACCAGGCGCGGCTTCTGGCCCGCCAACGCGAAGAAATGCTGCGCCACAAGTGGATTGAATCCGAAAAGGTCCATCGCGATTTGGGGCGCGACGCGCTCCTCGACTGGATCGCCAAATACGCCGCCCCCTGGCGCGAAGCCTTCGAACGCGAAGGCGCCGACGACGAAAACGCCTTCCCTCCCGCCGCCCGCTACTCCTCGTGACCGCGCCTCTCGCCGATGCGGATCGAGAAGGCCCCGTCGTCCCGGTTCGCCCTGCGATGACCTTGCTTCGCAGGCGAGTTGCGCCCTCCCGTCCGTATGTGCTACATTTCCCCGCTTGATTATTTCACAGGGGTCTTGTCGAGAACGCGGCATGGGTGCCGGGCCATTGCGCCAGGTCTGCCGCAAAGACCCCAAGGCAAAACCCAATGAGGAGAGTCGCATGTTCACTGTCACGTTGAAAGACCTGCTCGAGGCCGGCATCCATTTCGGCCACCAAACCCGCCGTTGGAACCCCAAAATGGCCCGCTACATTTTCGGCGAACGCAACGGCATCTACATCATCGACCTGCAAAAATCGATGCGTCAACTCAAGCGCGCCTACAATTTCGTGCGCGACTCGGTGGCGGCGGGCGGCACGGTGCTTTTCGTCGGCACGAAGAAGCAGGCGCAAGAGCCGGTGATGCGCGAGGCGCAGCGTTGCGGCATGTATTACGTGAACAACCGTTGGCTGGGCGGCACGCTGACCAACTTCGAGACCATCCAGAAGAGCATCCGCAACTTGCGCCGCCTCGAAGAAATGGAAACGGACGGCACCTTCGAGAAGCGTCAGAAGAAGGAAGTCATCAAGCTGCGCCAGGAAACGGAAAAGCTCAACAAGAACCTGGCCGGCATCAAGAGCATGCCCGGCTTGCCGGATGTCATGTTCGTGATCGACACCAAAAAAGAGTATATCGCCGTGCGAGAGGCCGAACGGCTGGGCATTCCGTGCTTGGGCGTGGTTGACACGAACGCCGATCCGGAATCGGTTCCGATTCCCATCCCGGGCAATGATGACGCCATTCGCGCCGTGGGCCTGTATTGTGCGGTGATCGCGGAGGCCGTCATCGACGGGCGTTCGCAGTTGGAAAAATTCCGGGCGGAGGAGAAGAAGCGGTTCGCGCAGCAGCGCGCGGCGACGGTCCAGCCGGAGCAGGAAGAAGCGGCGGCGGCCGCGCCGGTCGCCAGCGCGACGGACGAAAGCCCCGAGGCCGAATAAGCGCGGCATGAAGGGCGGGAATAGCGACGTGTCCGGCGCGGCCCTTGCGCAGCGCTGGGGCGTTGAATGTCACACGTGGAATTAATGATAGGAGCGTATACAGCCATGGCTTTTACAGCGGAAGACGTCAGAAACCTTCGAGAGCAAACGGGCGCAGGCATGATGGACTGCAAAAAAGCCCTCAACGAAAACGGCGGCGACATGGAAAAGGCCGTCACCTGGCTGCGCGAAAAGGGCATCGCGAGCGCGGCCAAACGCGCGGGCCGGGTCGCGTCGGAAGGCCGGGTCACGTCGTACATTCACATGGGCGGGAAGATCGGCGTGATGGCCGAAATCAACTGCGAAACCGATTTCGTCGCCAAAACCGACGATTTTCAGGATTTTTGCAAAGATATCTGCCTGCAAATCTGTTCTGCGTCGCCCCGGTGGGTTCAGCGCGAGGACGTGCCCCAGGAAGAGATCGCCAAGGAAAAGGGCATTTACATCGTCCGCGCCCGCGAGACCGGAAAGCCGGAAAACATACTCGACAAGATCGCCGAGGGCATGTTGGGCAAATGGTACAAAGAAGTCTGCTTGATGGAGCAGTCTTTCGTGAAAAATCCCGACGTCACGATCGAGACGATCACAAAGGAACTCAGCGGCAAAATCGGCGAAAAGGTTTCGGTCCGCCGTTTTGTGCGTTTCCAACTGGGCGAAGGCATCGAAAAGCGCACGGCCAATATTGCCGAGGACGTTGCGGCGGAACTGGCCAAGCAGTAGTAGGAGAACGATCGGCGTGTCAGACGCGGCCCCTAGACGCATCCTGCTGAAACTCAGCGGCGAGGCCCTTGAAGGCGATGGCGACGGCGGCATCGATTTTGCCACCATAGGCCGGTTTTGCGATGAGTTGGTCGAGGCCCATGCGATGGGCGTCGAGTTGGGGGTAGTGGTCGGCGGCGGCAACATTTTTCGCGGCGCGGGGGGCGAGGCCAACGGCGTGGACCGTCCCACGGGCGACTACATGGGCATGCTGGCGACGGTGATCAACGCGCTGGCGATTCAGGCCGTTCTCGAAAAGAAAGGCGTTCCGACGCGGGTCGTCACGGCGATCGAGATGCGGCCGGTCGCCGAGCCGTATATCCGCCGCCGCGTGCTCCGGCACATGGAAAAAGGGCGGATCGTCATCTTCGGCGCGGGCACGGGCAATCCGTTTTTCACGACGGACACCGCCGCCGCCTTGCGCGCCAGCGAGATCGGCGCGGAAATCCTGTTCAAGGCCACCAAGGTGGATGGGGTCTACGATCGCGATCCGAACAAGGATTCGAGGGCGATCCGCTTCGAGGAATTGACGTATACGGACGTATTGACCCGGCAGTTGAGAGTCATGGACGCGACGGCCATTTCGCTGTGTCGCGACAACAAACTGCCGATCCTCGTGTTTAATCTCACTCAGCCCGGAAGCATCATCAAGGCATTGCGCGGCGAGCGCATTGGAACGCTGGTAAGAGGAGATTGATCCATGGAGCATGCATTAGCCAAGGAAGCCAAGCAGAAAATGGAAAAGGCCATCGAAGCCTTCCAGCACGAATTGGTCAACGTCCGGACAGGCCGCGCCTCGGTGGGGTTGCTGGACAGCATCGAAGTCGATGTGTACGGTTCGAAGATGAAGCTCAATCAATTGGGCACGGTTTCCGCGCCCGAAGCGCGCTTGCTGACCATTACGCCATGGGATAAGACGCAAATTCGCGCCATAGAAAAGGCTATCCTGGCTTCGCCGTTGGACCTGAATCCCGCGAACGACGGCAAGCTGATCCGCATCCCCATTCCGCCGCTGACCGAAGACCGGCGCCGGGACCTTGTCAAGCTGATCAGCAAGCTCGCCGAGGAGGCGCGGGTCTCCGTGCGGAACGTTCGCCGGCATTACGTGGACGAGACGAAGAAAGAGCAGAAGGACGGAAAAATCCCTGAGGACGATGCGCACAAGCTGACGGCGCACATCCAGAAGATCACCGACGAGTGCATCGCGAAAATCGACGATATCCTGAAGCATAAAGAAGCGGAAATCATGGAGGTGTGACCGCGGGTCTTGCCGCGGAACACGCCGGGGAATGCGACGGCCGCGGCGCTGCCCCTCCGGGGCATGCGCGCGCGGTCGTCGGCTTGTGCGCAGGCTGCCTATCTGCGAAAGGGTTCTATGCGAGTGCCAGAGCTGGATCAGAGCCGGCTGCCGCGCCATATCGGCATCATCATGGACGGCAATGGGCGATGGGCCGAGCGCCACGGCGTGACCCGCGCCGCCGGACACGAGGCCGGCGCCCAAAGCGTCCGCGCCGCCGTCGAGGCGTGTCGCGAACTGGGCGGCGTGAAAGTCCTTTCGCTGTATGCTTTTTCGACCGAGAACTGGCGGCGCTCGAAACTCGAGATCAACGCGCTGTTCCGCTTGCTTAGCAAATACATTTCCATCGAGGTCGCCGATCTTCACAAGGAAAATATTCGCCTGACCTTGATGGGCCGGATCGAGGGCCTGCCGCAACGCGCCGCGGACGACTTGCGCCGCAGCATCGAACTCACCGCCAACAACACGGCGATGACGCTCAATTTAGCCATCAATTACGGGGGGCGCGCGGAAATCGCCGACGCCGCCCGCCGCATCGCTGCGGACGTCGCGGCGGGACGGCTGCATCCGGATCATGTGGACGAGGCCTGTTTCGCCCAGCGCCTGTATCTTCCGGATCTGCCGGACGTTGATCTGTTGATCCGGACCAGCGGCGAGATGCGCATCAGCAATTTCATGCTGTGGCAAGTGTCCTATGCCGAGATGGTCGTGACGGAAGTCCTGTGGCCGGATTTCCGGAAAAAACATCTGCGCGAGGCCATCGCGATCTATCAGTCGCGCAACCGCCGTTTCGGCGGACGCTGAGGCGCGCGATGGGGTTGCGCGCGGTCCCGTTTGCGATTCGCCTGGCGACGACGGTCATTGTATTGCCCGCCGTCCTATGGCTGACGTGCGCCCCCGCCGCCTATTGCCGCATCGGGTTTGCCGCATTCGTCGGCGCGCTCTCCGCCATAGGCCTCTACGAGTATTACGCCATTGTGCGCTGTCGCCGGATTTCGCCGGAGACCATCGGAGGCATTCTCGCGGGCACGCTCATCGTGTTGTGCGGCTATTTCCATAATGCATGGCTTGCTGGATTTTTGCTCTATGGCGGCTGCCTGCTCGTATCGGCGCTGCACATCGTGCGCGGACAGCACAGCGTGGCCGGGCTCGCGAGTTCGCTGTTCGGCGTGTTCTATGTCGGGTGGCTTGGGGCGCATATTACGCTGTTGCACAGCACGCCCAAACTCGGACCGGGTCTGATTGTCATGCTGTTCACGTCGGTGGTCCTAACGGATTCCGCCGCCTATCTTGCGGGGTCGACGATAGGGCGTCATAAGTTCGCGCCCAAGGTGAGCCCCAACAAGACCTGGGAAGGCTCCGTTGCCGGCTTGCTGGCCGCCGTGGGCGGCATGCTGCTGCTGCACCAACTGAAGGGCTACATTCCGGCGCTGGCATTGCCCGCGTGGAGCGCCTCCGAGTACGGGGGGACGGCCCTGTTGCTGTCCATCGCATCGCAGCTTGGCGACCTCACCGAGTCGTGTCTCAAGCGCGACGCGGGCGTCAAGGACAGCGGCATGATGTTTCCGGGCCACGGCGGCGTGCTGGACCGGTGCGACGGGTTCTTGTTCGCCGCGCCGATGCTGTACTATGTGGTGATGCCGCTGAACATGCAGTGACGCATCCTCCGGTTTTTCTCATTACACGGAAGGGCATATGTACGAACTAGAAACCGAAAAAGTGCAAGGCTACGCCCGGCGCCTCGAAGAGCTGCGCCGGTGTTTGAACGTCGAAGGCACGAAACAGAAAATCGCCGCTATCGAACAACAGATGTCCGCGGGCGATTTTTGGAACGACCCCGAATCCGCCCAAAAAACCGTCCAGCAACTCAAGGCGCTCAAGGGCATCGTCAACGCGCCGGATGAACTGCTGCGCGAACTCGAAGACGCACAGGTGCTGGTCGAGCTCGCACAGTCGGAAGGCGACGAATCGATGGGGGCGGAGCTTGAGGCGCTTGCGATTTCGTTGCAAGAGAAGCTCGATCGCCTCGAGCTCAATTCGCTGCTGACCGATCCGCGCGATGACAAGACCGCCCTCGTCAGCATTCACCCCGGCGCGGGCGGCACGGAGTCCTGCGACTGGGCGTCGATGTTGTACCGCATGATCGTCCGGTGGTGCGAACGGCACGAATACGCCATGGAGGCGCTCGATTATCAGGAGGCCGAAGAGGCAGGCCTGAAGAGCGCCGCGCTACGCATTTCCGGGCCGTTCGCGTATGGCTACCTCAAGTCCGAGGCGGGCGTGCACCGGCTCGTGCGCATCTCGCCGTTCGACGCGGCCAAGCGCCGGCATACGTCGTTCGCGGCGATCGAAGTGCTCACCGAGGTGGACGAAGACATCGACATCGAGGTGCGCGAAGAAGACCTCAAGATGGACGTGTACCGTTCGAGCGGCGCGGGCGGCCAGAAGGTCAACAAGACCAGTTCCGCCGTGCGCCTCACGCACCTGCCGACCGGCATCGTCGTGGCGTGCCAGATCGAGCGTTCGCAACACCGCAACCGCGCAACGGCCCTGCAAATGTTGAAGTCCAAGCTGTACGACATCGAGATACGCAAGAAGGAGGCCGAACTCGCCGCGCAACGCGAAGGGCACCAGGACGTCGCCTGGGGCAGCCAGATCCGCAGCTACGTCTTCTGCCCCTACCAACTCGTGAAAGACCACCGCACCAACATCGAAGTCGGCAACGTCGAACGCGTGATGGACGGCGACATCGATATGTTCATCGAAGCGTACTTGAAATGGAAACTCGCGGGGCGAGCCGCGACCGCGTAAGCGGGAGGCCTAACGCAAAGACGCAGAGGGGATTTCAACGCAGAGGCGCAGAGGGCGCGGAGATCGCAAAGGAAGAGAAGAGCGCGAGAATGAGATATCTGAGCGAATCATTGGCGCTGCGATTGAGGTTCATCGTCATTTGGGGCCAGGGCTTTTGGAAATGGTTTATGAAGAAGCGTTGTGTCATGAGTTTCACCTGCGTGGCATTTCGTTTGAACGGCAGAAACCCGTCCCTATCGACTACAAGGGAGTGAAACTGGCTACAGACCTGCGCCTTGACCTTCTTGTAGAGGGCAAAGTTGTTGTCGACAACAAAGCAAAGGAAGAGATGACAGAGAAAGATCATGCTAAAACGCTAACCTATCTCCGTCTGACAAAGAAGCGTTTAGGTCTCAATATCAATTTTCACGAGCCTGTATTATCTAGAGGAATCAAACGTATCGTTAATGACCTAGTCTGACAAAAAACTCTGCGTTCTCTGCGCCTTTGCGTTGGAGAAAAGTCGCCGCAAATAAATGAGACATAGGACAAATAAGTATGACGCAGGAAAACGAACATCATTCGACCATCGACGGCATCATCCAACATCGCATCGCGAAGGCGGCGCAGATGCGCGAACGGGGCGACGAACCGTACAAGTATTTGTATGCGCGTTCCTGCTCGATCGCCGAGGCCCGCGCCGCATTCGAAAAAGCAGAAGCAGAAACCGAGGACAAGACCGCGATCCTCGTCGAGGCGTCGATCGCGGGCCGCATGACGGAATTTCGCGCGCACGGCAAGAGCGTGTTCGCGGCGGTGCGCGACGAGACCGGCCGCATGCAGGTCTATTTCAAGAAAGATGATCTAGGCGAAGATGGCTTTGCGACCTTGCAGGACCTCGATATCGGCGACTTCATCGGCGCAACGGGTAAACTGTTTCGCACGCGCACGAACGAGATCACCGTGCACGTCGCGCGCTTCGAGTTGTTGACGAAGACCCTGCGCCCGTTGCCGGAAAAGTGGCACGGCCTGACCGACGTCGAGACGCGGTATCGCCAGCGCTATCTTGATCTCGTCGCGAATCCCGAGGTTCACGACACCTTCCGCAAACGCATTCAGGTGATCCAGACGATGCGCGAATGGCTCACGGCGCGCGGCTTTCTCGAAGTCGAGACGCCAATGCTCCACCCCATCCCCGGCGGCGCCACGGCACGTCCGTTCGTCACGCATCACAACACCTACGACCGCGATTTCTATCTGCGCGTCGCGCCGGAGCTGTACCTCAAGAAACTGATCGTCGGCGGCTTCGAGAAGGTCTTCGAGATCAACCGCTGTTTCCGCAACGAAGGCGTCGACACGCGGCACAATCCCGAATTCACCACGATGGAACTCTACGAGGCCTACCAGGATTATATGGGCTTGATGGACGAGACCGAGGAGATGCTCGTGTCCATCATCGAAAAAGTCGTGGGCGGCACGAAGTTCATGTACCAAGGCCACGAGATCGATGCGACGCGTCCGTGGCGACGCCTCACGTTGTTCGACGCGATCCGCGAGTACGCGGGCATCGACCTCGAACCGTTGAAGGACGACCGCGAGGAGGCCGCGCGCTTGGCGAAGAGCGTTCACGTCGAAATCGAGAAGGGCATGGGGTACGGCAAGATCGTCGACGAGGTGATGTCCGCCAAGGTGCAGCCCAAGCTCACCCAGCCGACGTTCCTCTACGACTATCCGCTCGAAATCTCGCCGCTCGCGAAGAAAAAACGGGGCAACCCAGCGATCACCGAGCGTTTCCAGCCGTTCATCGGCGCGCTCGAAGTCGGCAACGCGTTTTCCGAATTGAACGACCCGGTTGATCAACGCGAGCGTTTCATGGACCAGCTCCGTCAACGCGAACAGGGCGACGACGAGGCGCAATATCTCGACGACGATTTCATCCAGGCGCTCGAAGTCGGCATGCCGCCGACCGCAGGCCTGGGCATCGGCATCGATCGCTTGTGCATGCTGTTGACCGACTCGGCCTCGATTCGCGAAGTCATTTTCTTTCCGCAACTGCGGACGTTATAAAGGGGCATCATGCGGTTTGAAGCCTACGTGGCGATGCGATATTTGCGCGGCAAGCGCAAGACGCGGTTTGTCAGCCTGATCACGATCATCTCGATCGCCGGCGTGACGGTCGGCGTGATGGCGTTGATCGTGGTGATGAGCGTGATGACCGGCTTCGACCGGGAACTCACCGCGGCCATCATTGGCAACCGCGCCCATCTGTTTATCGAGGACCGTTACGGCGCGATGGCGAATCCCGAGAAGGTCATCGCGGAAATCACCCGCCTCTGTCCGGAAATCACCGCCGCCAGCCCCGTCATTCAAGTCGAGGCCCTCATCCGCACGGAAAGCTCGGAAGACGGCGAGCGCTACAAGGGCGCTTATATCCTGGGGATCGATCCCGCGCGCGAAAGCGACGTGACGAGTCTAGGCGAGAATCTTACGACGGCGCGCGGGCGCGTCTATGGAGAAGGGCGCCTCCCGCGGGATAAAGAGATCGTGCTGGGATATCTGCTGGCGGAGACGCTGGGCGTCGGCGTGGGCGACGCTGTGGCCATCATCACGCCCAAGGGCAAGGTGGGGCCTTTCGGCCGGCGCGCGGGACAGGAAGTGTGGGTGACGGTCTGCGGCATTTCCCAAGCTCAGATGTCCGAGTTCGACACGATCTACGGCTACGTCGATCTCGGCACGGCCAAGCTCTTGACCGCCGTCGACGGCGTCGACGGCGTTCACTGCCGCCTGTCCGACGCCAGCATTGAAACCGCCAACCGCGTCAAGGAACGCGTCCAGCGATTCACCGCGCTTCATTGCACCACGTGGTATGAAAATCAGCGTCCCTTCTTCGAAGCGCTCAAGCAGGAAAAGGTGGCGATGTTCATCATTCTCGTGTTTATCATCCTGGTGGCGGCCTTCAACATCACCAGCACCCTCATCATGGTCGTTATGGAAAAGCGGCGCGACATCGGCATCTTGCGGACCATTGGCGCCAGCAGCGCCTCCATTTTGATCCTGTTCGTCCTGGAGGGATTGTACGTTGGCCTGAGCGGCACCGCCATCGGCGTCGTTGCGGGGACCTTGCTCGCGTACAACATCACCCCCGTCGCCGAGTTTCTGGCGTGGATGCTCCATATCGACTTGTTCAACAGTCAAATTTACTATTTCGACCATATCCCCGTCGCGGTGGTATGGTCGGACATCTTGTGGATCACCCTGTGCGCCGTCGCGCTGACCTTTGTCTCGACGTTGTATCCCGCTTGGAGCGCGGCGCGACTCAATCCCGTGGATGCACTGCGCTATGAATAATCCCGCCGCCCCTCCCCTTATCGAATGCCGCCGCGTGAGCAAGGCCTACCACGACGGCTTGCGCGAGCTGCGGATTCTCCGCGGCGTCGATCTTCACGTCTACGAAGGCGAATCCCTCGTTATCACCGGTCCTTCCGGCGTGGGCAAGAGCACGCTGCTGCATATTCTCGGCACGCTGGACACACCTACCGACGGCGAAACGCTGTTCCGCGGCCAGCCCATCCATGCGATGAGCCAGCGGACCTTGAACGACGTCCGCAACAAAAGCATCGGCTTCGTTTTTCAGTTCTATCACCTGCTGCCCGAGTTCACTGCGTTCGAGAACGTGATGATGCCCGCTCTGGCCCGGGGCGCGTCGCGCCGCACATGCCGCGCGCGCGCCGAAGAACTGCTGGATAAGGTCGGCCTGGCCGATCGCGCCCGCCATAAGCCGGGCCAGCTCAGCGGCGGCGAACAGCAGCGCGTGGCCATTGCGCGCGCCCTCTTCAACCGGCCCGCGCTCGTCCTTGCCGATGAACCCACCGGCAACCTGGACGAAAGCACCGGCGAAGGCATCACTCGCCTGCTCTGGAGCCTCAACCGCAGCGAGAACGTCACCCTCGTCGTCGTCACCCATGATCAGACGCTGGCGGAACGCTCGGACCGGTGGATACAATTGCACGAGGGGCATGCCTATGTCCGCAAGGAGTAGCCGCCGCGCCGCGCGCCCAGTTTCTCGCGCAGCCCTGGCAACCGCAACCGGCAGGACCGCGTCCGCACATGGGACCTACGCCGAAACAGCCTGATCGCGAAACGGCGCTGTACCCGCCGATTCGCGACTACCTGGAAGCGCGCGGATACACGGTGCGCAGCGAAGTGCGCCATTGCGATGTCGCGGCGGTCCGAGGCGACGACATCGTTCTCATCGAGATCAAGCGCGTTCTCTCCGTGTCTCTTTTGGTGCAGGCGGCCCGGAGGCAACGCATCTCCCAGTCCGTGTATATCGCCGTTCCCGACTCCGCCCGAATCAAGCGGCCCGGCGAGTGGCGCGGTTTCTTGCATCTCCTGCGCAGGCTGGAACTCGGGCTCATCCTGGTCCGGTGCGCGCCTCCGTCCGCCGTGCAGGTTGTGCTCCATCCACAACCCCTCGAGCGAAAACAAAGCAAGACCCAGCGTCGCGCTCTGCTGGAGGAAGCAGGAGGGCGCTCCGGCGATTTCAACCTCGGCGGCAGCGCCCGCCGCAAGTTGGTCACCGCCTACCGGGAAAACGCCATCCACATCGCCTGCTGTCTGCGCCGATGGGGAAATGCCGCCCCCAAGGAACTGCGCGCCTTCGGAACCGGCCCCAAAACTCTATCTATCCTATACCGGAACGTATACGGCTGGTTCGCCCGCACGGAACGGGGCCGCTATGCGCTTTCCGCCACAGGCATCGCCGCATTGGAGGAGTATCCCGATCTGGCGCGTCACTACGACGCGTTGCTCGCAGCCGCAGCCCCTCACAAAACCTTCGCTGACAATCCCCCTGTAGCGTGAATCACAGCGATCTCTGGCTGCATACCCCACCATAATCTCCTAAGCGGCGTATAATTATTTCAAAATAGACCATATGTATGCCAATTTGGAGAACTTATTGCTCTACGATCAAATATCGAATGGGGCGAGACGATGGAAAGTATTCTCCCAGAAACCTACCACTGGCATCAACACACGCCGCGCTCCCCTATATACAGTATTCGTTCGTCTTGTTTTCCAGACTAATCCCAAGCGCGACGGAACGTTCCTATGCGGTACGAAATATGCTGTTACACCGTTGGCTCTTTTTGAGAGCGCGAGTCGAGAATGGATCGTTGTTGGTTTTTTGTCGCGTAAGGGAATGCCTCGCGCGGCGTAGGGAATTGAGGGTTCTACTACTACAAAAGAGAAAGTAGACCTTGACATTTTTCCGCCTAAGTTGTATGCTAATAGTACGCTGTCTGGCGGTAGGCGGTAGACAAGGGGACTGTTGACGCATTTCCTACGATGGGGTGCACATTGGGGAAATGTTTCTGGGGTCATTCCATAACGAGGAAGACACACGCGTCTTTCGTTCGAGATGGTGCGAAACAGCAAGGAGAAAGTGCAATGGCTAGGAGTAAAGTTGGGCTGCTGGTAGGGTTGGCGTTGACGTTGATGCTGGCATCGACGTCACAGGCTTCGATGATAGACTTGTCGGGCGGCGACGCGACGGCCGAAGTCTTCGGTTTTCCGGACACCTCCTTGTATGCTCAGGGGGTTCTGGCGGATGCCAACACACTGGCCAGTTTCTCCGTGGCGTTGGCCAGCGACGGGTCCGGCACGTTGTTGTTTGATCTGTTGATCGTGGGCGCGCTGGATCTGGGAGGCGGTCTGTTCGCTCCGGACATGACCAACATTCTCTACAACACATATAATGGCCCGACGCCCCAGCATTTGGAACTCTCTCCGAACCAAGCTTCCATGCAGACCTTCGGCGTGACGCATAACATCGCCGTAACCGCAGGCAACCTGTATTTCATCGTCCTGGACGCTTTCTCCGCTGCCGGACCGGAAGCGGGCGCGAGCGTCGCGGCATGGGCGGACGA
The DNA here is from genome assembly GCA_022706165.1 of Candidatus Hydrogenedentota bacterium. Classification (GTDB taxonomy): domain Bacteria; phylum Hydrogenedentota; class Hydrogenedentia; order Hydrogenedentales; family SLHB01; genus JAKJDA01. Next base: position 24,353 of record JAKJDA010000002.1, read on the forward strand.
TCAATACGCGGGCGGCGAATTCCTGTACATGAACGCCTCTGATTTGGGACTCGCCACCCTGGCGGATGCCAACGACTACGCATGGGATACGTGGCCGTATACGCCGGACTTGGCGTTTCAAGCGATCTTTGCGGACACGGCCATCGTTCCAGAGCCCGTCACGTTTTCCTTGCTAGCCCTTGGACTGGCCGGGCTGGCAATCCGGCGCAAGCTGGCGTAGACTGTTTTGTAAGTCCTTGATTCTCAGGCGCCGCGCCTGAGAATCAAGGACATGCGCATACGGGTCTGTGTTGCGACGCAGGCTCGATGACGCGAAAAAGCCGCCGTCATGTCACTGACGCATGATGGCGCGACGGCCGCCCCAAACGTCCGAGGGTCTTGCCGATGATTAGGTGACCACGAAACGGCAACGCGAGGAATGCTCGTGTGGCGCCGTTCGCGCGTTGGCGCGAGGTTGTATCCCGCCACCCCATTCCCCCTGTGCCGCTTCGCCGCCGCTCCACGGCCCCCCCAACGGATGGTGCAAAATGGATCGCTCAATGATATTCGTGAAGGCGCCGCTCAACGCAACAAGGGAGAATGCCATGAAGAAGCAGGGTGCGAAACCGGTCCGTTTCGCGCAAACGAGACTGTTGGTTTGTGCGATTGTCGCGCTGGCCCTACTGCCCCAAGCGGCGTACGCCTTCACCGCCAACGCCACCATCGCGGGCGGCGCGACCTGGGTGACGAGCAGAACGCAGTCCGTGGCGGTCTCGGCTTCCAGCAGCAACAACATCACGTGGGCCCGCGTGACGGACGCGAACGGCAATTTTCCGGATTGGGCCTATATCGGCGGCGGCAAGACGGTCTCCTACACCATTACCAACACGCTGTATCCCGTCGGCGGCGCGATCTACGGCATGCAAGTCCAGTTCATGGACTCCACTTTCGGGACGGGGGCGGCGTACGACACGGTCGGCGTTGACCTTGACGATCCTGTCATCACGACTCCAACCATCGCCTCGCCGTACACCACGTCGAACTCGGTGACTTTCCATTGGACCGCAAGCGACGCAACCAGCGGCATTGCCGACTATTACATGCTCGTTGGAACGTTTCCGGGCGGTTCCGACAAGTTTTCGGGGTGGATCGGCTCGCAGCCCGGCAGCTACACCATTGGAAACTGCAGCGACGGCGTCACCTATTATTGCCAGATGCTGGCCAAGGACAACGCCGGACGCACCAGCGCACTGACCGCTAGTTCGCCGGGCATCCGCGTCGATCTGACCAACCCCTCGACCCCTGGCAAGCCCACGGCGGGCAACGTGTTCGCCCCGGCCACCGTCACGTTCCAGTGGCTTCCTTCTCTCGACATGTCGGGCGTTGCCTACTATATCGTTGAAATTCGAAATTGGCCTGATTGGCCCACTCTACCGGTCAGCGGCACAACCACCGGCAACTCGTACAGTTTCCCCGGCGTGGACGGGAACTCGTATTTCTGCCGCGTCCGCGCCGTCGACAACGCGGGCCGTTTGAGCGATATGTCCGAAAACAGCGACGGCGTCCTGTGCGACGCAGCCGCGCCGCCCGCCCCGGGCGCGCCCACGGGCTACTACTACGGCACAACGGTCAGCTTTGATTGGGACGAAGTGGCCGATGTCGGCGTGGGCAGCGG
>JAKJDA010000300.1:0-1966 GCA_022706165.1 Candidatus Hydrogenedentota bacterium
TCCGATTTGTCGGCTTTTCACCTCCTTTCTTCTTGCGAAAGTATATCCCCTCTCCCATATCCTGTCAACTTGCCGTTTGTTCAGGCCATTTGGGCCCTGCGCGAAAGGGAGTCGCGTTGACTGTGCGTCGATGTGTTGCTATTCTCGCGGAGTGGATGGCGAACCCATGAGAGACAAAGCCATGAGCAACGATGTCGAATACATGCGTCGAGCGCTGGCCTTGGCCGAAAAGGGGCGCGGGCGCACCAGTCCAAACCCGATGGTCGGCGCGCTTCTTGTGCGCGACGGACGCATCATCGGCGAGGGGTGGCACGAGCGCGCGGGCGATCCGCACGCCGAGGTGAACGCCGTCAATGCGGCAGGCGGCGATGTCGCCGGGGCGACGTTGTACGTGACGCTCGAGCCCTGTTCCCATGTCGGTCGGACGCCGCCTTGCGTGGACTTCTTGCTGGATCGCCAATTGGCGCGTGTCGTCGTGGCCATGCACGATCCCAATCCCAAGGTTTGCGGCGAGGGCATTTTCAGGCTTCGCGCGGCGGGCGTCGACGTAGAGGTCGGCGTGCTCGAAGACGAGGCGCGTTGTCTCAACGAGTATTTCATCAAGTACATTACGACGAAAATGCCTTTTGTCATCGCAAAGTGCGGCATGTCTCTTGACGGCAAAATCGCCACGCGCACCGGCGACTCGCGCTGGGTCACCGGCGAGGAATCGCGGCGTATGGTTCACCGCCTGCGCAACGAAGTCGACGCGATCCTCGTCGGCAGTCGCACGGTCATGCTCGACGATCCCAGCCTCACAACCCGCCTCGAACGGGGCAAGGTCAAAGACCCCGTACGGGTCATTCTCGACGCCGATTCCTATCTTGACGCCGATCGACGCGTGTTTCATCTGGAAGATAATGTGCCCACCCTCGTCGTTGTGCCGGACGACCGGCGCTTCGAAGGGCCTGCGGAGGTTGTGCGCGCGCCGTCCCGAAAGGGCGGCGTCGACCTTCGCCACCTCATGCGCGAACTTGCGGCGCGCGAGATCACGTCCGTGTTGATCGAAGGAGGGGGCACCACGCACGCCTCGGCCTTCGAGGAGGGCATTGTCGACAAGGTGATGTTTTTCATCGCGCCCAAAATCATCGGCGGTCGAGACGCCGTGACCGCTGTGGAAGGAGAAGGAATCGAACGCATGGCCGAGGCATTGCCGCTGGAACGCATGACGGCCCGTCCTGTCGGCGAGGACATTTTGGTCGAAGCCTATGTGAAGCGCGCGTGATGTTCACCGGAATTATCGAAGAGGTTGGCGCCGTGGCGCAACGGGCGGGATCGGATTTGGTCATCATGGCCAAGCGCGTTTTGGGCGATCTGCGCCTCGGCGACAGCGTTGCGGTGGAAGGCGTATGTCTGACGGTAACGGCGCTGCACGACGATCGCTTCGTGGCCCAGATGTCGCCGGAAACCCTCCATCGCACGACGTTGGGACAACTCAAGAGCGGCAGCGCGGTCAATCTCGAACGCGCGATGACGATGGGCGGACGTTTCGGCGGCCACTTCGTGCTGGGGCACGTGGACGGCGTCGGTCGCGTGGCGTCTATCCAGCCGCAAGGCGAATTTTCGCTGTGGCGGTTTCAAGCGCCCGGCGATGTCGCAAAATACATCATCCCCAAAGGATCGATCGCCGTCGACGGTATGAGCCTGACCGTCGTCGAACCCAGCGGCGACACATTCGGCGCAGCCATCATCCCGGCCACGATCAATGCGACCACGCTCAAGGGGAAACGCGTCGGCGACGCCGTCAACCTCGAGGCCGACATGATCGGGAAGTATCTCCACCACTATATCAACGTTTCGAAGCAGGGCAACGGCGTCACCCTCGATTTCCTATCCAAGCACGGGTTTGCCTGATCACGCTCTGCGACGCGGCAGAGAACAGGGGGCGCATCATGCGTCATGTCGCCGTCTTCGCAACTGACCGCAG
>JAKJDA010000300.1:1976-4181 GCA_022706165.1 Candidatus Hydrogenedentota bacterium
GGCGTTGATCTCTTGGCCGCGTTCGCGGCGAAGCGTGGCGGCGATGCCTTGCTTCTCCAAGGCGGCTTGGAATTCCCGGCAGCGTTCGAAGGATGGCGGCTTGAAATCGACCCCCGTGACGGGATTGAGTGGGATCACGTTCACGGACGCCTTCAATCCGCGCAGCAGCGCCGCCAGTTCCTGGGCGTCCCGCAGCGAATCGTTGATGTCCTGTATGAGGGTCCATTCGATCGTTACCTGACGCCCTGTAGCGGATTGATAGTCGCGCACGGCCTCGATGATCGCGTCGATCGGAAAGACACGGTTGAGCGGGACAAGTTTTGAACGCAGGGCGTCATTCGCCGCATGAAGCGAGACGCTAAGCCGAACCTGCCAGTTTTCCGCGGCAAACTTTCGGATGCCGTCCACGTCTCCTGCCGTGGAGACCGTGATTTTGCGCGCGCCGATGCGCCACCCTTCGGGGGCCATGAGCAGCCGAATGCTTTTCATGACGGCGTCGTAATTCCGGAACGGCTCCCCCATTCCCATGTACACGATGTTGGGACTCGTTCCGTCGAGGTTCTCCTCCGCGAGCAAATGCGTCACTTGCTCGGCGATCTCGCCGGGGCTGAGGTTGCGCGTGAACCCCGACAGGCCCGTGGCGCAAAAGGCGCATTTCAGTGCGCACCCCGCCTGAGTCGAAACGCAGACGGTCACGCGATTGCGATCGCGGAGGAGCACCGACTCGATCGTTTCGCCATCTTTCAGCTGGAACAGAGCCTTTTGGGCGTCGGCGACGCGCATCGAACAGGCCGCATCCGCGCGCTCAATCAGCGGAACGGTCGCCTGCTCCGCAATTTGGCGACGAAGGTCCTTCGGAAGGTCCGTCATCGCCTGAGGGTCGAATACGCCGCGTCGGTGCATCCATTGGAAAATCTGCTTTCCTTGATACGGTTTGACGCCTAAAACAGCCGCGATTTCATCCGGCAACAGGTCGGTCAGGGCAATGGTCATGGCAATCCTTCGTCGTTTTCGATCGAGAACCAACGCGCCTCCACTCCAGCATTGATGGAAACGCTCCGCAAGCGAAATTCCATCCAAATCTTTTCCTGCGGGAGCATCGCCTTGACGACGCCCGGAAAGGCAACGCCGTCGACATCGCAGTAGTCCGTCTTCGTGATCGTGGCAATGACCTGCCCGCGCTGCAGCAACTCGTTCTTGACGACGCGCCAATCGGGGCCCGTCACCTCGACCCGCTGCCGAGGCCGCCTGCGGGGCCCTATTTCGAGCACGACCGTTGTGCGCGCCTCGTCAAAAGCGACCATGCGCACCGCGCCGTCTCCCCGCTCAGCCCAGCCCTCCGACAGGAACAATTCGCGAATAAGCGTCTCGGGTGAAAGCTTCGGGCCGATGCCCAGGAAAGTGTCCGGGTTGCGGCGAAGTTCCCGTCTTCCCTCGGACGGCAATTCAAGGAGCATGGTATTGTTGGCGTGAACCAGGCGTATGCCCAGCAGGCCCGCTCGGGTTCGTCCGGCGACGTACAGATCGGCCGGACGACGAAAAGCCACCACGCTGTTATGAAACCGCTGCACGGCGTCCGACGCGGGCGTCTGGATCGTAAACACGCCTTCTGCGCGGAAATGGTCCACTTTCTCATCGTTTTGCCCCAGCGCCGTCAAAATAGTCGCCAACGACGGGGCATTGGGCGGCAACGAACTGCGAGGTTCGCGAGGAGACATGGTTGCGCACCCAGCGATTCCGGCGACAAGAAAGGCAACCGCCCAGCGCGAAGGCGCAGCGGTCCGTGTCAAGAACATGAAGCATACCCTTTCCGGCGTGTGCTCGTTCACGCCTGCAAGAACGCGGCGCGCATCGTCCGCGCTGGCCCTCAAGGATAACACCTATCGAGGCGAAAAAATACTGGGGCGCACGGAATTCCGTGCGCCCCAGGAAACACAGACGCGAAACAAACGGGATCAGTTCGGGAACGGTCCTCCCTTGGACTGTACGGCGTATGCCTTCCAGAGGTCATCGCCCACGCTGTTATATGGCGCGGAGCCTCCCACGAAATACGCGACGCCTTCGGTGCAGGGGAACTTGGCCTTGTAGCGGATGAATTCGACGTGGCCGTCCATATAGAGCACGTTGCATCCGCCGGGCGCGTGGTTGAAGAACGCGACGGCGCTGCCGGTCCGGGTGCCGGACAGGGCATGGTTGGTCAGGTCG
>JAKJDA010000301.1:0-3862 GCA_022706165.1 Candidatus Hydrogenedentota bacterium
TTCAGGCGGAGCTGGCTGGCATCAAGGACCTTGTCGCCGATGTTCTGGTGCCGATGGAAGAGGTGGCGGAGATCAAGAGCGGCGAAAAAAAGATCTCCAAGCGCAAGTTTTTTCCGGGGTATGTGCTGGTGCGTCTTCCGGAACACCCGGAGCGTTATGCCGAGTTGTGGCATATGATCAAGGAAACGCCCGGCGTCAGCGGTTTTATTGGGTCTCGCTCGGTTCCGGTTCCGCTGGAAGATGCCGAGGTCCAGGCGATTTTGGAGGAGATCCGCGGGGAGCACGAGCGGCCAAAGCCGAAGGTTCGTTTCGAGCACGGCGATCGCGTCAAGATTATCGACGGTCCTTTTTCGAATTTCCTGGGCAATGTGGACGAGATTAACGTTGAGCGCGGCACGTTGAAGGTGATGGTGGAAATATTCGAACGCCTTACGAGCGTCGAAGTCGAGTTCTGGCAGGTGGAGAAGATATAACCGTTGCGGGCCGGCTGTCCGGCCGCGAACCGGAGGGTCGCGTCGGCGGCCCGGCGTGAAATGGAGCAAAGGGATGGCAAAGGGAAAGCGAAAGAACCTGGTTGCGAAGGTGAAACTCCAATGTCCGGCTGGCGCGGCCAATCCGGCGCCGCCGGTGGGTCCGGCTTTGGGCCAGCATGGCGTCAACATCATGGAGTTCTGCAAGCAGTTCAATGAGCGAACGAAGGATCAGCAAGGCTTGATCATCCCTGCGGTGATCGATATTTTCGATGACAGGACGTTCACGTTCGTCACCAAGAGTCCGCCGGCCGCCGTTCTTCTCAAGCGGGCCGCCAAGCTTGCCAAGGCTTCCGGTCAGCCCAACAAGAACAAGGTGGGAACCGTAAACAGCGCGCAGGTGAAGGAAATCGCCGAACTCAAGATGCAGGATCTGAATGCGGCCAGCCTTGAGGCGGCGATGAGCATGGTTGCGGGCACGGCGCGCAGCATGGGGATCGTCGTCGAAGGGTAAGTCTTTCGGCGCCGCATACGATTGTGAACCGGCGCCTTCGTTGGGAAGGCGCGCAACATGGGTGGGAGGGCCGTGCAGGCCCGTTTGACCACGGAGAACCATATGGCACATCACAGCAAGCGCGTTCGCGCACTTCATGAAAAGCATCCCAAAGGCAAGATCTATTCCCTCGGCGACGCCACGTTGGGGGTGAAAGAATGCGCCAACGCCAAATTCGATGAGAGCGTTGATCTCGCGTTTTTTTTGGGCGTGGACCCGCGCCATGCCGAGCAGATGGTGCGCGGCTCGGTCTCGTTGCCTCATGGCACCGGCAAGACGGTGCGCGTGGTGGTGTTCTGCAAGCAGGAAGCGCAGCAGAAGGCCGCCATGGAGGCCGGCGCTCTCGAAGCGGGCGGCGACGAACTGGTCGCCAAGGTGCAGGGCGGGTGGACGGATTTCGACGTGGCGGTCGCGTCGCCCGACATGATGGGGCAAGTCGGCAAACTGGGCAAAATCCTGGGACCGCGCGGCCTGATGCCCAGTCCCAAGGCGGGCACCGTGACGCCGAACGTGGGCGAAGCAGTCGACGAAATCCGGCGCGGCAAAATTGACTTTCGCGTGGACAAAAATGCCAATATGCACATTCCCGTCGGCAAGGCATCTTTCTCGGTCGAGCAGATTGAAGAAAATGCCAAGGCCGTGATCGAGGCCGTGGTCAAGGCGCGTCCTTCGGCGGCAAAGGGAACGTATTTGCGATCCTGCACGTTGAGCAGCACCATGGGGCCTGGATTTCGTTTGGACACGGCGGCGTTGTCGTCGATGTTCCGCGTCAGCTAGGCTCTTGGCGGCCGCGAGGCCATGCGGATCCTATCACTCAAGGAGCGACGTCATGTCAGCGAGTTCTCGGCGCATTTTATTCACCTCTGAGTCCGTGACCGAGGGGCATCCCGACAAGGTTGCAGACCGCGTGTCCGATGCGGTGCTTGATGCCATGATCGCCCAGGACCCTGTCAGTCGCGTTGCGTGCGAGACGATGGTGACGACGGGTATGTGCGTGGTTGCCGGCGAGATCACCTCGAAGGCGGTGGTGGATTATCCGACGGTTGTGCGCCATGCCATCACCGATATTGGATACGTGGGGGGGCATTCAGGCTTTGACGGAAACTCCTGCGCGGTTTTGGTTGCGTTGGATAAGCAATCGCCGGATATTTCGATGGGCGTCACCGCCACCACGGATCGGGAGCAGGGCGCTGGGGATCAGGGCATGATGTTCGGGTATGCGTGCAACGAGACGCCCGAACTGATGCCCGTGCCGATCCAGCTTGCGCATCAACTCGGCCAGCGCCTTTCCGTGTTGCGCAAAAACGGCACATTGCCATGGTTGCAGCCGGATGGCAAGAGCCAAGTTACGGTTGAGTATGTCGATAACAAGCCGATCCGCATCGACACCGTCGTTATCTCGAATCAGCACTCGCCGGATATCAGCCAGGGCGAAATTCGCGAACAGGTCATTGCGCAAGTATGCGATCCGATCTTGCCCAAGGCGCTCGTGAATGGCGATATCAAGTACCATGTGAACCCGACGGGCCGTTTCGTTGTCGGGGGGCCGGTGGGCGACTGCGGCCTGACGGGGCGAAAAATCATTGTCGACACGTATGGCGGCATGGGGCGTCACGGCGGCGGCGCCTTTAGCGGCAAAGATCCGAGCAAGGTTGACCGTTCCGCCGCCTACATGGCGCGTTATATCGCGAAGAACATCGTGGCGGCCGGGCTCGCAGAGCGTTGCGAAGTACAGCTTGCGTACGCCATCGGCGTCGCCAAGCCGGTCTCCATCAACGTGACTTCGTTTGGCACCGGCAGGATTGCCGATGACGCCTTGAGCGTGATCGTGATGGGGCATTTTGACTGCCGTCCCGCAGCCATCATCGAGACGCTTGATCTGCGCAAGCCCATTTTCCAGAAGACCGTCGCGTACGGACACTTTGGCCGTGAAGACCAAGGGTTCCGCTGGGAAATGACCGATCAGGCCCAGGCGTTGCGCGAAAAGGCGGGCGTGTAGGCGAGGGGCGCAGAACCGTCGTTCAGTTCGTCGCCAGCGCAAGGATGGGGCATGCCTCGGGAATTGACCTATAAGGAGCCCTGACATGAAGGTGAACGATTTCGCCTACCAAGTCGCTCTGCGCACCATCGAATTGCTGGAGCATACGCAGCACTATAAGGTTTCAGAAGACCTGCGGAAGGACATCGCCGCCAAAGTCCTTGCCGAGGTGAATGAAATACTCGCCCGATCGAAGTAGTTGGCGTTGGGGGCATTTGGCGTCAGATAGCGGCGAATCTGGCGCTTTTCGTTTCCGATCGCGCTATGCCTGCATCCTGTCTTCCTGGCATAATTTGGAGATGATGCGAGTGAGGAAGGTGCATGCATATCGCGCCAGCAAGGATTGTCCCGCCCTGCGAGTATCTTTGGGTTGCGGCCGCACGGCGTAGGCTTCGGAGCTTGGACGCGAGCATTTTCCCTTCATGGAGCCTTCGAGCGTCGCGAACGTCCGTTTTTCTTTTTTTTTGCGTCCGACAGACTATGGGGTATCATGCGGGATGTGATTTCCTGTATCGTTGGGACGTGCGTTGCTGGAGGGGCCTGAAACCGTTTCCGGAAAAAATGAGTCTACTGAGTGCCGGGTAATGGCCTTAGCATGGGGATTGGGATACGATTTTGCGGAGGGACGAATGGTGCGACACATTCTTGCCTGGTTGACGATCCTGGCGGCGTCCATCCTGACTTCGGGCACGGCGCAGGCGGAAGACGCTCTTTCCGCGTCCGATTGGGCGCCGGACCGAACGGCGGATCAAGAGTCAGGGGCTGTGGCGCCGGAAACGCCTGTTGAGGCAAGCCCTGCCG
>JAKJDA010000301.1:3872-4176 GCA_022706165.1 Candidatus Hydrogenedentota bacterium
CCGCCATATCGGATAGCGACACGCCGAAGGATCCGTCCGCGTCGGAAGATACGAACGCGCCGCCTCCTCTCGCTCCTCAGGACGAGACTCCTATCGATGTGGACGCCATCCACCTGGAGCGTCATTACCTGACCATTGAGTCGCTGTCGGATCGGGACCAGGTTCCCATGACGTTGTTGGACTGCGTGCGAACGGCGCTGCACGCCAATCAGGACATTCAGGTTGCCGCGTACAATCCGCTCAAGGCGGAGGCGGATGCATTTGCCAGCTTGGGTGAGTTTGATCCGTTGCTCAAGGGCAGCGC
>JAKJDA010000302.1 GCA_022706165.1 Candidatus Hydrogenedentota bacterium
GTAATTGCGGGAAATAGCTATTTCGAAGGGGAGCGTCGAGCGCCAGCGCGCCGGTTTCGCAGAGTTTCAGCGCGGCGTATGCGAAGGTGGGTTTCGTGAGCGAGGCGGCTTGGAAAACGGTTGCGGGCGTTACGGGCGCGTGGGTGGCGGCGTTGGCGATGCCGAAGCCTTGGGCCCATGTGACGCGGCGTTCTTCGATCACCGCGATGGAGAGTCCCGGCGTGCCGGAGACATGCAGCAGCTCTTCGATGAGGCGAGACAGCGCCGCCGTGTCGACAGGTGTCGCGGGCGTCAACGCGATTGGAGCGGGGGTCTTCGGATGGACAACAACCGGTTGTTTTTTGTTTTTGCGGGCCGCCGGGCTCTTGGAGTTTTTTTTGCCGATCGAAGCGCGGTTTTCGTTCCGTTTGTTTGTCATCGCGTCGGCCAGAGGCGCCAACATCCCTTGGAGCGCGCCTGCGCCCGCCAACGCCGCGGCGCCTCGTTTCAGGACGTCTCGTCTGGATATTTTCGAGGGATCCGTTCGCATGGAGGCGGCTCCTGTGTGGTATAGGACCGGATTTTGCGTATGCCGTTGCATTGTATCATGATCTTGACTTGTAGACTGTGCTTTAATGCGAGGCGCGTGTCGCGGCGAGGAGCGCGTTGTTTATATGTGTGGCATTTGCGGAATAGTTTTTGCCGACGGCGAGCGGCGAGTGGACGCGGCGATGGTCGAGGCGATGAATCGCGTCTTGACGCATCGCGGTCCTGATGACGCAGGTTTGTGGGACGGCGGCCATGTCGCGCTGGCCATGCGCCGGCTTAGCGTCATTGACGTGGCGGGCGGCCATCAACCGATGGTCAGCGATGACGGAGGCGTCGTTATCGCGTTCAACGGCGAGATATACAACTTCCAGGAAATACGCGATCGCCTTGAAGCGCGTGGCGCGGCGTTTCGCACGCGTTGCGACACCGAGGTCGTCTTGCGCGCGTATGAGGCCTACGGCGACGCATTCCTTTCTCAGTTGAACGGCATGTTTGCGATCGCCATCTACGACCGCCGCCAGGACCGCCTGCTGCTCGCGCGCGATCGAGCGGGCATCAAGCCGCTGTTCTATTGCATCCGCGACGGCGCGATCGTGTTCGCGTCGGAGATCGACGCGTTGTTGCGATCGGGACGGGTGCGCGGGGCCCTCAATGCCGCCGCGCTCGACGCCTATTTCACGTATCTCTATATTCCCGCGCCCGACACGATTTTTCGCGATGTGCAGAAGCTGTTGCCCGGCGAGAAACTCGTGTACCAAAAGGGACAGGCGCAGCGGGAACGGCACTGGAAGGTGCGCTATGCGCCGGACGCGTCGATGACGCTCGATAGCGCCTCCGAGCAGTTCCTTTCCTTGCTCGACGATGCGGTCCGGCTGCACCGGATCAGCGATGTGCCGCTGGGCGCGTTTCTCAGCGGCGGCCTTGATTCGAGCGCGGTGGTGTCGAGTCTGGCCGCGATGAGTTCGCGTCCTGTCAAGACCTTCACGATCGGCTTTGACGACGCGCAAGCGGATGAGCTGGGCTACGCGCGCGCCGTGGCCAAACGCTACGACACGGATCACGTCGAAGCCGTGTTGAAACCGGACGCCGTCGCGCTGCTTCCGCGCATCATCCGGCATTTTGGCGAGCCGTTCGCCGATTCCTCGGCGCTGCCGACGTGGCTGGTCTCGCAGGTCGCGCGGCAGCAGGTTGCCGTCGCGCTTTCCGGCGACGGGGGCGACGAGCTTTTCGCGGGGTACGCGTGGACGCGGATGACGCATTTGCTTGATCGATACCGCGCCGTTCCGGAAGCGGCGCGCCGGATTGTCGGCAATGCCGTTGCCGCGTTGCCCGACGGGCCGTTTGCCGCGCGGCTGCGGCGCCTCAACGAAGACGCGTTCCTGGATCCGCTCGACGTTTTCCGGCGTCGGCAGACGTGCTTCGACAGCGCCCAGCGGTCTTCGTTGTATCAGCATGACGTAGCGGCGGCGGTCGCTTTGGGGCTTACGAATCGTTTTGCGCAGCATGCCCGCGCCGCGCGGCAACTCAGCGTCGGCGACGCCATGCTGTATCATGACTTCGCGATGTACTTGCCCGACGACATCTTGACGAAGGTGGATCGCATGAGCATGGCGCATTCGCTCGAGGCGCGCGTCCCGTTGCTTGACTACCGCCTCATCGAGTTTGCGGCGACGGTTCCGTTTCCTCTCAAGCTTCGCGGATGCGCGACCAAGCGGGTCATGAGGCATGCGCTTCGTTCGCGTCTGCCCCGCACGATCCTGCGCCAACGCAAGCGGGGGTTCGCCATCCCGATTCACCGCTGGTTTCGCGAAAAACTCCGTTCGCACTTTGACGAGACGGTCCTTCAACCGGGGGCGCGCTGTCATGCCTACCTGCGGCCCGAGGCGATCCAGGCGCTGTTCGCCGCGCATACGCAGCGAAAAGCGGACGCGGGTCATCATTTGTGGGCGCTGTTGATGTTCGAGCATTGGCTGCGTTATGTAGAGGCCATTCCGGGCGTATCGGTGGGCTTCGAGTAGGGAGGCCGTCGTTTTCTTGCGCGTCGGCCTTTCTTCGTGCTACACCGTTGCGGCTGGAAAACATCCCCCAGCAGAGATATGACGTGAATATCGTTCTTATCGCTATCGATACGTTGCGGGCCGATCACCTTGGATGCTATGGATATGCGCGCAACACCTCGCCGAACATAGACGCGTTCGCGCGGGAAAGCGTGGTGTTCGACCGCATGATCGCGCCCGCCATTCCGACCCATCCTTCGTTCGCAACCTTGATGACGGGGCAATACAGCGTCACCCATGGCGTCGTGGCGCAGGGCGGCCACACGCTTCTTTCGCGCGAGGCCCCGTGGCTGCCCTTGTCGTTGCAGCGATTGGGATATTTGACGTGCGCCGTGGACAATTTGGCGGATTGGCTTCCGGGGTTCCGGCGCGGTTTTGAGTTTTACATTGATCCGTCGCAACGCCGCACGTTGGGACTGAGTTGCGACAACCGCGAAATCAACCGGCGGGCCATTCCGTGGATGGAACACAATTGCCGGGAAAAGTTCTTCCTTTTCATTCATTATTGGGATCCGCACACGCCGTATTTGCCGCCGCGCGCGTATCGCACATTGTTTTACAAAGGCGATCCGGAGGACCCGTCCATTCATGCGATGGACGCGATGGAGGCGCATCCTTTGGGCGCGGCATGGCGCGAAACGTGGTTCAACAAGTTGGGCAAGCGCATCACGGATCCGGCCTATATCGAGGCGTTGTACGACAGCGAGATACGATATTGCGACGAGGGCGTGGGGCAGCTGCTCAAGGCGATCGATCGCCTCGGTCTGCGCGACGACACGATTGTCCTGCTGATCAGCGATCACGGCGAGATGATGTATCGCCACGGCATTTTCTTCGACCACCACGGTCTGTACGACGGGAATCTGCATGTCCCGCTAATCATGCGACACCCGGATATCGCGCCGCGCCGGGTGGCGCATCTGACGGCGCACGTCGACATGGCTCCGACGTTGTTGCGCGCGGCCGGCGAAGAAATTCCCGAGGGCGTCGAAGGCCGCGATCTCATGCCGTTGGCGCGCGGCGACGACGCAGGCCCCATTCGTGATTTTGTGATCAGCCAGGAATGCACCTGGCAGATGAAATGGTCTATCCGGACGCCGCGCCACAAGTTCATTCTTGCGCGCGAGCCGGATTTTTATGGGACGCCGCCGCGCGAATTGTACGATTTGGAGAAGGATCCCGGCGAGTTCCGCAACCTTGCGGACGAGGAGCCTGAGATCGCCGCAAGGTTGGAGGCTTTGCTCGAAGGATGGATATGCGATCGGCTGCGGCGGAATGGGCTTGGGGAGGATCCGCTTGTGCGTCATGGCATCACGTTGGGAAAGGCATGGCGCGATTTGAAACCGCCGGCAGGCGGCGCGGACAGGGCCGAGACTGCATAATCGCGAACGCGGAAGCAGGCGATGGAAAGGGGCGAACGTGGAGACGTTTCACGCGACGACGGTTGTGGCGGTGAGGAAGAACGGGGCGGTGGCTCTCGGCGGCGATGGCCAGGTGACCGTTGGGAACACGATCATGAAGGCAAGCGCCACGAAGATTCGGCGCCTCGCGGACGGACGGGTGTTGGCGGGTTTCGCGGGGGCG
>JAKJDA010000303.1:0-3700 GCA_022706165.1 Candidatus Hydrogenedentota bacterium
TGCAAGGCTGCGGAAGCGGGCGCTAAAGTGTTTGTGGCGGCACCCCGTCCCTATCTGGGCGAAGATATGGCCGGCAAACTCCGCTTGCGTGTGGATGCCGATGAGGATACGCGTTGCGCACTACAAAAGAAAATGTTCACCGAGGTCGCGTCGCGTCCGGCGTCTTTGCCTTTTTCCTATAAGGCCAACAAGCCGGCCGCGCCGCAGCACAAGGATCCTCGCTTCGAGATGTTGGCCGATGGCAAGTGGATTGAGCCATCGAGCCAAAGTGTGCAGTATAACGAGGATGTCGAATTTGTTTTGGATTTAGGAGCGGTCATTGAACTCGGCTCGTTTTCGGCGGTGGTTTTCAACCGCGACGGCGACAAGGGTTTCTGTACGAGCACGATTCGTGTGCAGGGAAGCGCAGATAAGAAAAAGTGGAAGGCGATCGCTGAAACCTCGGAACGCGTGATGGAACTTTATCCTGAATGCGCCGCCATGAATGTGCCGATTCAAGGAAAATATCGGTATTTAAAGGTGCTGGCGGTTTTGAAGCCGGGCGTTGAGCGACAATTGCTGGGTGAATTCTTCGTGTATCCGGTAAAGGACTCCTCCGCCGGGGCGGGCGTGTCGGACCGGACTACGCCGCTGAAGGTGAAAAAAACTCTGGATGAAGCGTTGCTGAATGCCGGCATTTCTTTTCTGACCGGCACCCATGCGACGGAACCGCTGTTGGACGTTTCCGGTAAACTTGCGGGTGTGGTCATCGCCAACCGCAGTGGCCGACAGGTGATTAAGGCAAAGATTGTGATCGATGCGACAGAGCGTGGCTTGCTGGCTCGGGCCGCTGGCGGCCAGGCCACGCCTTTTCCTGCGGGCACGTATACGTTCAGACGTACGGTTGTGGCCGGTGAGGCGCCGCGGGCAGAAGGTGTGCGCGCGAAAGAGCTTTTCGGCCTTTACACTGCGCGGGTAACGGGGATCAGGCTTGCCAAGGGAACACCCGACGTGATTCAGGGCCGTATGTTCGAGTGCGAGATCGATCTTCCTATGAAGGACGGTTCTGCCAAATCCTTTGCCGAGGCGGAGCAGAAGGCACGCGACCTGACCTTTGTGCCATCGCAGCTGGAATCCGCCGATACGCTTTTGCTGGTTCCGCCGGATTATATCAAGGGCAAAGCCTCTTCTGAGTCGCCGTGGCGGGGGGCGGATGCCGTGGATCTGAAAGTTTTTCAGCCGGACGGGACGGATTACTTGTTTGTGCTTAGCGCCATGGCCGATGTGTCGCGCCAAGCTGCGGAACAGGTGATGAAGCCGGGTAACTTGATGGCGCTGGGTGAACGAATCGGCGCGGAGGCTGCCAAACTTGCGGCACAGCGTTCGGCTGTGAAAGAGGTGCGCGTCGGCGGCAACCTGATGTCGCCGCGCGCCGGTGTGGCTGTGGGCGAACATGCCTCGGGGTTGCCCGCTTACCTGACCAATGCCTCGGGGTTCGTGAAGGCTGAAGCGCGTGAGTTACCGGTATTGGCCGAGTGCGATGTGGTGGTCGCAGGTGCCGGAACGGGCGGTGCTCCCGCAGGCATTGCCGCAGCGAGGCAGGGGGCCAAAACCATTGTCTGCGAATACATCTACAAAATGGGCGGCGTGCAGACAGATGGTTTGATCGGTGATTACTATTGGGGGAACCGTGTGGGTTTTACGAGCGAGATCGATAGAGGCGTGAAAGCGACCGGCGCGGTTTTCTCTCAATGCAAGTCCGAATGGTACCGAAGCCAGAACCGCAAGGCCGGCGCAGAGGTGTGGTATGGCACGATGGTGAATGGCGTGATCGTCGAGAACGGTCAGCTGGTCGGTGTGGTTGTGCTGACGCCTGACGGCGAACGAGGCGTGATTCGTTGCAAGGTCGCGATCGATTCGACAGGAAACGCCGAACTGGCTGCGCTCGCTGGCGAAGAGACCGAGTTCATCACGTCGGCCGAGGTTGCGTTGCAGGGGGTTGGACAAACGCCGAAAAATCTCGGGGCAAGCATGACCAACTCCGACATCGGGTTTTTGGACGATACGGATGCGGCTGATCTCTGTTTCTTCGCTCTCCGTTCCCGTTTCAGTATGCGCGACGGCATCTGGGATCAGGCGCAGGTGATCAACAGCCGAGAACGGCGTCGGCTGATCGGCGCGTTTTATATGACGCCGATGGATGTGGTGAACGAACGTACCTATCCGGACGTGATTGTGCAGCCGTTCAGCAACTTCGATTCGCATGGCCATACGGTGCATGAACAGTTCTTCATTGAAGACCCCGGACACAAAGGGATGAAAGTCAATCTGCCTTATCGGTGTCTGCTGCCCAAGAAGCTGGAGGGTTTGCTGGTGACGGGACTGGGAATCAGCGCGCATCGCGATGCCATGCCGATTCTGCGCATGCAGCCTGATATCCAAAATCAGGGGTATGCGGCGGGCGTGGCGGCGGCTATGTCGGTCAAAACGGGCGTGACGGTACGGAATGTGAACATGAGAGCCCTGCAGCAGCATCTGATCGACATGGAGATTTTGCCGAAAGAGGTTTTGTCCATGAAGGATTCGTTCCCTCTGCCGGATTCCCGTTTTGTCGAAGCGGCCGCGACTTTGGCGAATCAGTATCAGGGGCTTTCTGTGGTTCTGGTCGATTATGCGCGCAGCGTGCCGCTACTCAAGGTCGCCTATGCCAAGGCCTCGAAGCCTGAAGATCGTTTTATCTACGCGCACGTGTTGGGCATGATGGGCCAGGCGGACGGAGAAAACGAACTCATCGAAAAGGTGAAAGGATCGTTATGGGACAAAGGCTGGAATTATCGCGGTATGGGGCAGCTCAACCGCAGCGTGAGCTGGGTGGACAGTTACATCATTGCGCTGGGACGCGCCAAGTCGAAAGCGGCCTTACCGGTCTTGTTTGAGAAGGCGCAGTCGCTTTGCAGCACTAATGAGTTTTCGCATTTTCGAGCGGTCGCCATGGCGCTTGAATCGATCGGCGATAAATCGGGCGCTCCCGTCTTGGGGACCCTGTTGGCGAAGGAAAATATCAGCGGATATTCGATCGCCATGAGTCCTGATTTGCCGCCGATCAAGAACTATGCGAATGCGGAGGGCGACAAAGAACGTTCCGCCTGTTTGCGCGAGTTGGCCGTTGCCCGCGCTTTGTTCAGACTTGGCGATTATGAGGGGCGAGGCGAAAAGGTCCTCCGTGCGTATGCCAACGATCCTCGCGGTGCATATGCCACGCATGCAAAGTTGGTTCTTGCGGGGAAGTAGGGTTAATCGTCTTCCACAACCACGCGGAACCCGACGTCATAAATCTTTTGCCAAGGCGCAAAGGGGACGCGCGCCGCGAAGGTGGCATATTGCGGGCGTTTCCACCAAGAACCGCCGCGCGCATAAACGCGACCGTCCGGCAGGCGGTCCGTTGTCCATTCCCATACGTTGCCATTGACGTCGTGCAGACCCCAAGCGTTGGGTGCGAAGCTGCCGATCGGCGACGAGACGCGAAATCCGTCCGAGCAATTGGTGACGGCTGGACGCCAGGCGGGGATAGCTGCGCCCGTACACATCCGACCCTCCGCAGTTCTCCGTGCAGGCGCACCCGCGCCCACACGCCCGAGAGGTTTAGCCTCTCCTGCTTGAAAACGTTGGTTATCCTACGTCTTGGGGTGCCCGCTGTCAACTCTCGGGCTCGAAAAACGGG
>JAKJDA010000303.1:3735-4145 GCA_022706165.1 Candidatus Hydrogenedentota bacterium
CCACGTCCGCTACTTGTGACAGAAGCGCCTTTATCCGACTTTGCCGTATCCCGCGCCCGCAGGAAAACGCAGCTTGTACGTCCTATCCCTATAATTTTTAGGTATTTCATCTTTATGCCTCCTGAATTTTCTACCGCCGATTATTCTGCCTAAAACAAACCGCCAAACTGCGACCAATTATGAATTTAACACTTCCAGCACTTTCAGGGCATCCTTTAAGGAGCGGGCGTCATGGGTCCGGAGATAGTCCACCCCTTGTAAACTTAAAAAAAGTTCCGCCGCCAAGGTGGCCGGGCCTCGTTCGTTGGCGGGACGTCCGGTAATTGCCCCTAAAAATGACTTACGGGAGACTGAGACCAAAACCGGTAAAGCAAAGTGCTCTTTCAAACGGGTGATGTTTTTAATCACAT
>JAKJDA010000304.1:0-278 GCA_022706165.1 Candidatus Hydrogenedentota bacterium
GTTGGGCGTGCTCGAAAACGAGGTGTATGCCGCATGCAGCAGGCCATTTGAAGAAGGCGACGTCTTTGTCTTCTATTCCGACGGCTTGACGGAAGCAGCCAACGAACGCGGCGAACTCCTCGGCGAGGACCTTTTGCTGGATCTTGTCCAACGAAGCGGGGCGCTGTCTTCCCAGGAAATCATCCACGCCATATGGGCTGCCGTGGTGGCGTTTTCCGAGAACGAAATTTTTTCGGACGATCTCACGGCGCTGGTGGTCAAAATCGGACCGGCCGTTG
>JAKJDA010000304.1:288-4087 GCA_022706165.1 Candidatus Hydrogenedentota bacterium
ACGCATTATCCTCCGTCCGGGGTTTCGTGCGAGACTTCAGCGCCCGGGCGGGGCTGTCCCCCGAAAAAAACGACGCCGTCAGCCGGATTGAGCTCGGGCTCGATGAGGCGATCGCAAACGTGGTTCGCCACGGATACCACCACCGGGAACACGGCCCGATTCATATCCGGGCCGAGGCGTTTCCGGACCAAATCTTGTTTCTGATCGACCACTGGGGCAAGGCGTTTTCCGACCTCCTGGCACACGAACCGTCTTTCGACGGCTCCCAGTCCAACGGATTCGGCCTTCACATTATCCAGCAATGTTTCGACGAGGTGAACTACCTGCGAGATCGCGCCGGGAGAAACCGCATCCGACTTCTCAAACGGCGGGAAACGCACGACGTCCCCTCGGAAAGCGTCTAATCTTCCGGATGGTCGAGTTGCTCCCGAACCACGAAAAGCGGCTGTTCGCGCACTTCCCGATAGATGCGCCCGATGTATTCGCCGAGGACGCCCATGGCCGCCAACTGAATGCCTGCAAGAAACACGATCGCCAGGGCGAGAAACCCCAACGCATGGAACGGCGCCATTCCCAACGCTCCCGCGAACGCCCATCCCGCTGCCGTCGCCAGGGAAGCGCCGGCCAGGACGGCTCCCACGAACAACGAGAACCGGAGCGGCATCACGGTGAAATTGCACACGAAATTGAGGGTCAGCGACACCAATTTCGCGATGGTATACTTCGATTCGCCGGAATGCCGCGCCGCATGCCGGATATCGACCGTCGCCCAGCGGCCGTAACTGAGCCATGCGAACAATCCGCTGAAATACTTCGACTTGTCGCTATACAAATTGATGTTCTCGACGAAACGCCGGTCCAACGCGGTGAAACCGCTGGCGCTGTCGGGGATGTCGATGCCCGTGATGCGATACAACAGATGCGACATGCCCCAGGAGCCGACGCGCCGCAACAACGAATCGATCCGGCCTTTCCGCACCCCGTACACAATGTCATACCCCTCGGCGAGCTTGTCCACCAGCCGCGGGATCTCCTCGGGAGGCGCTTGCAGATCAGCGTCGATCAGCACGATAACCTCGCCGCGTCCATACTGCAGCCCAGCCGAAATGGCCATCTGCTGGCCGAAATTGCGGGCGAACCGCACCACGCGCACCCGGGCGTCGGCGCGATGGAGCGCCGCCAGTTTCTCGAACGAACGATCGACGCTTCCATCCTCGATAAACAACAACTCGAACGACTTGCCATACGCGTCCAGCGTGTTGATAAGTCGCTCATATAGAAATCCGATATTGTCTTCCTCGTTGAAGACAGGAACCAGGACGGTCAGCTCTTTTGCCGGCCCTTTTCCGGGGCCCGTCGAGCCCGACGTCGGCGGACGATTGGCCACGGTCATGAACGCGCCTCCCTTCGGTTATGTCCGCGCCGCGCCATCTGCGCCGCGCCGGCACGCGCTATATGGCCTGTGCGGCCATGAACTTTGCACTGATCGCCACGCACTCCATCGAATCGCGCTCGCACTCGTCCTGCTCAACGATAAACCATTTCACGCCCGCTGCCTTGCCCGCGGCAAAAATAGGTTTCCAGTCAATGCCGCCCCGTCCCACTTCCGTATGCACAGGCGGGGAAGCCGTTGACTTGATGTCCTTGATGTGCAACAGCGGACATCGCCCCGCGTGTTTTTCGATGAACACAACCGGGTCCGTCCCCGCGTACCACGCCCAGCCGCAATCCAACTCGGCGGCCAACGATTCGGGCGACGTCTCCCGCAGCAAGATATCGAAGATGCATTCGTCATCGAGCCGGGCGAACTCGTGATCATGATTGTGATAACACAACTGCACGCCATGGGCGCGAAACGCCTCCCCCGCTTTTCCCAATGCCTGGGCGCAGGCGATCCAAGCCGCCTTGTCGGAAGCAAGAGGGGGGCCGAGCCACGGCATGACGGCATACGAAACGCCAAGGTCCAACGCAAGCTGGATCATTTCCTCTGTCTTTTTCGTCGTGTCCTCGAACCCGATGTGCATGCTGAACGCCGAAAGCCCGGCGTCGCGCAACAACGCATGGCATGCGGGACCGGCAAGGCCGCCCGTCCCCGCCATTTCGACAAAATCGTATCCCGCCTCCTTCACCTTCCGCAACGCGCCCGCGAAGTCCTTTTCGGTGTAATCTCGCACCGAATACAACTGCAATCCAAACGGAACGGTTCCCATAGATCGTTCTCTCCCTCTGGTTGACATGCAAACAGCAGCCCTGCGCTGCTTGGAGAGGCAGGATAACAAAAAGACCGGCGCGGAATCTTCTCCCAAAAGCCTCTGCGTTGTGGACCTGGAACGGCTTTGTCACAACCGCGGGTATGAGGCGGGCGCTCGTGATCGATGAATAGCGCCAACCTCCTGCGCTTGTTTTCGTTTCCTTGACACCATTCGATCGGGGATGTACCATGCCTCCCATTGGGGGTTTTGGATGAAGGACGAGGCGCGCGGAGTTTCCGCCGCGCAACGGCGTTGTGAAATGAGGAGAGGCGCATGGAATCACAACCGTGGCAGGCGAAAAACGATCGCATTCGCGCTGATTATCTAGCGGCCAAGCGCGGCAACCCCGAGCGCTTTGCGGCTCCGCTGAATTTGTCCTGGAGCAATTGGGGCTTCGGCATGGAGCCGCTGGAAACTTCCGTCAAGCGCCTTGCCCAACACGGCGTCCAATACATCGAATTGCATGGCAATCGTTACGGAGAAGACCTAGGCTATAAGCCGGCGGACGCCCGAAAAACGCTAGCCGACCACGGCGTGCGCGTTGGCGGCATCTGCGGCATGTTCAGCACAGACAACGACCTATCGAGCAATCGCGGCGTGGTGCGTCAGCGCGCCATTGACTACATCCGGCGCACCATCGACCAGGCCGTGGATTTTGAGGCCAAGTACATTCTGGTGGTGCCGGCGGCCGTGGGCCGCCCCGACCCCATCGACGCGATGGAATTCGATCGGTCCGTAGAGACCTTGCGTATCGTTGCCGACGACTTTTCCCAAGCCGGAATCCGAGCCGCCATCGAGCCCATCCGATCCGCCGAAGTGAGCATCGTGCACACCTTTGCCGAGGCTGAGCGGTATATCGAGGCCGTGAACAGTCCCGGCGTGCAGCATATCAACGGCGACGTGTACCATATGCTGGTGGAAGAATCACACATTGCCGAGACCCTTGTCCGGCACGGAAAAAGGCTGACCAACCTGCATCTTGCCGACACGAATCGATGCGCCTTGGGCGATGGCATGCTCGACGTGGACACCCTGATGATGGCCCTCTATCTTGTGGGATACAACAACGACGCTTGCTTTTGCACCCCCGAGCCGCTTGGGCCCGGAGGCGCTCCCTATCCCGCCATGTATGGACGGCCCGATCCCGCTGCGCTCGACGCGTTGGTGGCCCGCACCGTCAGCCATTGGAAGGCCCGGGAGGCATGTGTGCGCGGATTGTAGCGGCGTTTTTCTATCCCCCCTGTACCAAATGACCGCTGCCCTCATTTCCCAAACGGCAGGAATTCACGATGACGCACCGCGAACGAGTTCGGACGGCGTTGGCGCACAGGCAGCCGGACAGGGTCCCCTATAGTGTCCAGTTCACGGACGAAGCGCGGGATATGATGGCGCAGTGCTGTCAGGACCCCGACTTTGAGCAGAGGCTGGACAACTCTCTGGCGTATCTCTCGCTACGCAAGGCGCTGAATTACCGGGAGGTGGAGCCGGATATCTGGGAAGATGAGTTCGGCGTTCGCTGGGACCAATCGGCCGACAAAAGCATCGGC
>JAKJDA010000305.1:0-3783 GCA_022706165.1 Candidatus Hydrogenedentota bacterium
CGGCGCGTTTCGCGATCCCGCACATTCTTACAGACGCGGAACTCGTGCAACTCATGCTCGCGATGCGCCTGTTCCTGCCGCACGCGGGCATCACGCTCTCGACGCGCGAACCCGCCGCATTGCGCGACCGCCTGATCCCGCTCGGCGTCACGATGATGAGCGCGGGGTCCTCGACGCGTCCCGGCGGCTACACGACGTTTGGCGAAGAGACCCTTCAACAATTCGAGATCGAAGACGCACGCAACCCCGAAGAAGTCGTCGAAGCCATCCGCCGCGCCGGCTATGACCCCGTGTGGAAAGACTTCGATCACGCTTTCGACGAGGCTGCCCGACGCTGAGGAACCCTCCTTTGGGCAAGGTCATGCGGACAACGGGCGCGCGAACGCGACGGTTGTGGGCCGACGTGCGGCGACATCCGTGGCGCACGATGATTGCGTTGTGCGCGGCGATCGCGGCGGCCTGCGCGCTGATGCTGGCGTGGCCGATGGACCTGCATCGCTTTCTCGCGCCGCAGGGTTCCGGACTGATCCTCGATCGCAACGGCAACGTGCTTTACGCATTCCTGGACCGCGACGATGCCTGGCGGTTCCCGCGCGAACTCGACGCGATCAGTCCGCGCCTGATCGAAGCGGTGATCGCCGCCGAGGACCAGCGCTACTACCGCCATATCGGCGTCGATCCCGCGGCCATCGCCCGCGCGGCGTGGCAAAACCTGCGCGCACGCGGGATCGTCTCCGGCGCATCGACGATCACCATGCAAGTCGTCAAGCAAACCGCCGGGCGCGATCGCACCGCCTGGGGCAAGCTCCGGCAAGCCGTGCAAGCGCTGCGCTTGGAATGCCGCGTCGATAAACGCGCCATCCTGGCGTCCTACCTCAACGGCGCGCCCTATGGCGGCAATCTAGTGGGATGCGAGGCGGCGGCGCGCCGCTATTTTGGAAAGGCCGCGTCGAATCTGGACCTTGCCGAGGCGGCGTTGCTGGCGGGACTGCCGAAGGCCCCTTCGGCGCTGATGCCGCTCCATCATCCCGAAGCCGCGCTGGAACGGCGCGCGTACGTGCTGGCGCGCATGCGCGACGAAGGCTATATCGGCGCAGCGGATTGCGCCCGCGCCCAAGCGGCTCCGTTGAACGTTGCGCGGCATGACTTTCCCGCATTGGCGCCGCATCTTGCCTTGCAATTCCGCGAAGAATGCCAAAAAACCGGCGCGCCGATCGGCATGACGCTCGACGCTGCGCTGCAAACACGGGCCGAACGCATCGTGCGCGAACACGTCCAACGCTACGCCGGCCAGATCACCAACGCCGCCGCCATCGTCGTGGACGTGCCGCATGCCGCCGTGCTGGCGCGCGTGGGTTCCGCCGATTTCGCGAACACGCCCGGCGGCGGACAGGTGGACAGTTGCCGCGCCGCGCGATCGCCGGGATCGGCGCTGAAGCCCTTTGCGTACGCGCTGGCGCTGGAATCGAACGCGCTCTATCCGAGCGAAGCGTTGCTCGATGGCGCGCTCGATTACGGCGCATACCAACCGGTGAACTTCGACGGACGCATGCACGGTCTTGTCGAAGCGAACGTGGCGCTGCGGCGATCGTTGAACATTCCCGCCGTGATGGTGCTCGAACGCATCGGCTGTTCCGCGTTTCACTCATTTTTACGCGATGCGGGCCTCACGACCTTGACGCGCCCCGCGGATCACTACGGCATGGGACTCGTGCTCGGCAACTGCGAAATGCGGCTCGAAGAAGCCGCCGCCGCGTACTGCATGCTTGCGTCCCTAGGCATATACCGGCCGCTGGCCGTGCGCCCCGATGCGCAACAGCCCTCGATGCGCCTCCTTGCGCCAGGAACCTGCCTGAGCGTGTACGAGATGCTCGAGCAGCCGCTGCCGAAGGAGTTCGACCCGATCCTTGTGCCCGTGACGCATGCCGCGCGCGTCGCCTGGAAAACCGGCACTTCAACCGGACTGCGCGACGCATGGGCGTTTGTCTTCAATGCGCAGTACGTCGTCGCGACATGGATGGGCAACAACACCGGCGCTTCCTCGCGCAGCCTGATCGGAGCATACGCCGCATTGCCCCTGGCGGCGGAATTGTTTCGATCGCTTCCGCCGGGCCTCGGTCCGGCGCGGCCCGATGCGAAAGACGAATTGCGCAGCGTCAACGTCTGCGCCGTGACCGGCCTGCCCGCGACGCCATGGTGCGCCGCGACGCGCCACGAAAACATCCCCCGCACTCTCTACCTCAACCGCACTTGCGGCGTGCATTTTCCTGCGCCGAACAAGGATGGTTCTGGAAACGCGCCCCCTTCCGTCACCGAGAGATGGCCCGCCTCCGCACGCCACTGGGACCTGGCCCGCGTCGCAATGCCCGTCGTTTCCAACGAAACACCCCCCGGAACCGGCCTTCCCCCAGCCTCATCCCGCGGCGAGACCCTGCGCATCCTTACGCCCGCCGACGGCACGCGCTATGTGCTCACCGGCGAAGCCAACGGCGACCGCATCCGCATGACCAGTTCCGCCGATGCACAGACCGCCGTGCATTGGTATGTCGATGGCCGCTACCTCGGCACATCAAGACCCGATGCGCCGCGCTACCTGGATCTCGCCGCTGGCAGGCACGTCCTCACCTGCATGACCGGCGACGGTCACCTCCACACCGTCGGGTATGCCGTCACGGCGCCCAAAGCCTTGGGCAACGCGCACTGAGTCCCAGCCGCAACGCGCTCTCACAAGATTGACCGTAGGCATAAAAAATTACACCGCTCCAGAAACAGGCGGCAAACGCATACAAAGAATGCATCGGTCATGACAGTGGCAGCCCTATCCTCATCCTGCCGCGATCCCTCAATATGACGTCGGACCCGCGCTGCCGGCATGCAGTTCAAACACGCCGTCTTGCCAAGTCGCGTACGAACGGTGGAACATCCAGTCGCCGGTGTTGAGGTATAGACCTGTTCCGGATGGGGTGGCCATTTCTTCGACAACGGGGTAGTGCGAATGCCCCAGCGCCACGACATCCGCCTCGCCGCGCTCGAGCACGCCCTTCGCGAAAGCGCGCAAAGGGGCCACCTCCTTGCCTTGGCTCGGGTCCTCGGCGGCGAACATGCGCCGGCTGCCGTGCGACACAAACTGGCCAAGGCGCATGGCGAGATCGGGGTGGAGCATGCGGAACAACGCCACCACCGGTTTCGCGCGGGCGATCTTTTTGTAGACGCGATAGCCCACGTCGTTCGCGTTGATGCCGTCGCCGTGCGCCAACAGGACACGCTTGCCGCCCATGTCCATCACGACAGGCTGATGATAAATCGAGAACCCCAATTCGTTCCGCAGAAAACGGCCCGCCCAAAAATCATGATTTCCGCAAACAAAGTGAAGCTCGACCCCCCGATCGCGCAGATCGGCAAAGGCGCGAAGAACGTTGAAATATTCGGAGAAAATCACGTGGCGGTATTCAAACCAGAAATCGAACAGATCGCCCAGAACAATCAGGCGACGCGTCCGCTCCGGATCGATGCCGCGCAGAAAATCCACAAACGCTTGCTGCTGGGGCCGACCCGCATCCGTCGCGCTGAGGTGAGCGTCGGAAACGATGATCGTGCGCGGTCCGAACGTCATAGAAGCCCAAACTGGCTCAGCGGCCAGAAACGGAGCACCGCCTTGCCGATGACGCACTCGCTTCGAATGGGCCCGAACGTCCGGCTGTCCCGGCTATCCCGTCGGTTATCCCCCATGACGAAATATTCGCCCGGATTGAGATAAACATCCGCTTCGCGCCCGTTTTTTTC
>JAKJDA010000305.1:3803-4051 GCA_022706165.1 Candidatus Hydrogenedentota bacterium
GGGCGCATCGGCGTGGGGATAATCCTCCTGCACTTTCTGATTGTTCACGTAAACGGCGCCTTCCGCCACGGCGACGTGCACCGTTTCGGCCGTGGCGGCTCCGTCGGCGGCTTGAGCGGCTTTGGAGACGCGCGGGGCCGGACCATGGGCGATCACGCGCTTCACGTATCGGACGTTTTTGCTGTCGGGGCTGTCAAAAACGACAATGTCGCCCGGCCGGATAGCGTTCCATTCACCCAAGGGCCAGT